>WRFW01000051.1 GCA_009787435.1 Defluviitaleaceae bacterium | reverse complement strand
GAAAAATGGCAAACAGGTGAATTTAAAGCAGATATACCACCAAATGAGCCAGGCGAGGGTAAAGCATTGCTTCCTTTAGTAGCAGAGCTTGAAGAAAATATGCTTCAAATGAAAGAACCACTTAAAGAAGTGCAAATCTTAGATGAAAATGGTGAATTAATAGAAGCCGCAGATACAAAACGCCGTTTCTTTGAAGCCGCATGGGTACACAAATATAATGGTAAATATTATTTTTCTTACTCCACAGGCGACACACATTGTATAGCTTATGCAATTGGTGATAGCCCTGTTGGTCCTTTTACTTATAAAGGCAATATTTTAGAGCCGGTAATCGGGTGGACTAATCACCATTCAGTTGTGGAATATAAAGGCAAGTGGTATTTATTTTATCACGACTGTTCTTTATCTGGAGGGGTAAACCACAAACGAAGTATTAAATTTACTGAAATAAAATATAATGAAGATGGTACAATAAAAACTATAGACCCATACCCAGAATCTTAATTTATTAAACTTAAACTACATTCATAGCTAGTGAAAAATTTTAGCAGCCGTTTTCTTAATTTTGAGCAAGCTCTATATATATCTATGAATGTAGGTTAAGGCGTAATAGTTGAATATAATAAATTAAAAAGCAGCTAGTAAACTAAGCTTAGCTGCTTTTTAATTGACTTTAGGTTTTGGGAGGGTTAAATGTTTGAAAAAATTAAATGGTATAATAGTTTAAAATGGAAGCTGCTCGCAATTCTTCTCATTATCGGAATTGTTCCTGTGTTCTTTTTTCAAGGAATTATTAGTAATGCTGTTTCTTATTATTTCGTTAGCCAACGCCAAAGAGAGCTTATGAGAGTTGCAAATATAACTGCCGATATAGTTCAGCGTAATAATTACTTAGTAGCTAATAGAGAAGCTCTTCAAAATACTATGTATTTAAGAAGCGAAGAAGAAGACGTGCGAATTTTAATATTAGATTCTTCTGGAATGGTAATAAGCGATAGTTCAAATATTGAAGATGGCAACTTTTTAATTATGCCAGAAGTAGTTTCAGCTTTGCGGGGCACTATAGATTCAAACATTCAAGGAAACGGCGGTGCAATTCGATACACAGCAGCCCCTATTTTTTATGGTGATATTGTAAAAGGTGTTGTTTTAATAGTTTCAGCCGTTCAAAATATTGATGATTTAATTGATTTAATATCAACGCAAGCTAATATAATGAATTTTGTAACTGCTGGTTTTAGCCTTGCAGCTGCTTTTTTAGTTTCATATTTAATTTCGGCACCCCTAACACGTATGATAAAGGTAGTTATAAGAATGAGTGAGGGGCATTTAGACCAACGCATTGAAGTTACAGGCAATAATGAATTTTCACAGCTTTGCACAGCTTTTAATAATATGAATGATAAATTAGAGCGGGTAGAGCAAACGAGGGAAGAATTTGTTTCAAATGTTAGCCATGAACTTAAAACGCCGCTAAGTGCTATTAAAGTTTTATCTGAATCTATTTTGCACGAAGAAAATGTGGAAAAAGAGACATATATAGAATTCCTTACAGATATTAATTCAGAAATAGATAGAATGGATCAAATAATAAACAACTTACTTACATTAGTTCGGTTAGACCAGTCTAAATCTTTTCTTAACATTTCCGATATAGATGTTAACTTACTAATGCAAAATATTGTGAAAAGGCTTCGCCCGCTTGCAGATATTAAAAATATAACTTTATATAGAGAAGATTTAAAAGAAGCTATCGTTAGAGGGGATGAGTTGAAACTAACCCTTGCATTAGGAAATCTAGTTGAAAATGCGATAAAATATACACCAGAGGGCGGCGAAGTGAAAGTAACGGTTGATGCAGACCACCAGCATATTTTCGTTAGCGTGTCTGATACTGGCATTGGAATTCCAGAAGAAGAGCAGCCAAAGATTTTTACTAGGTTTTATAGAGTAGATAAAACGAGAGATAGAGACACAGGCGGCACAGGACTTGGGCTTTCAATAACACACACAACGGTTTTAATGCATAAGGGAAGTATAAAAGTAACTAGTGCCGAGGGCGAGGGTTCAACTTTTTTAGTTCGTTTGCCGATATAGATTTTTAGGAGGTGAAAACTTGAAAAATAAAAAAGTATGGATTTTTACAAGCTTATTCATTTTAATTTTCGTTGGCTTATCTCTATTTTTTCTAAGAGATTATTTAATAGACCATATGGAAGGCGATACAATCCCAATTTACTATTTACACAATAATGATTTAGTGCCAGAATTACGGTCAATAGATAAAAATAAGCCCCTCATAGATAAAATTTATAGAATTTTAGAACTAATGCGAGAACCATCGCCAATATTAGTTCATGAACTACTTTTGCCAGACTATCTAGCACTCTTAAATGTACAAAATATAGATAGTTTTATTCACATAAATTTTTCTAGTGAATATAATGAACTCGCAAGCTATAAAGAAGCCCTTTTAAGAGTTGCTTTAGTTAGAACTTTTCACCGCTTAGGTGCTTATGGCGTATATTTTTATATAGAGGGCTATTCATTAACAAACAGTATAGGCGAAGAACTAGGTTTGATGACTGTTTCAAATACTCTTTTGCACCCAACTTTAGAAAGCCACCCCTCAAATATAATATTTGAAAATATAGTAATATATAGAGTTTCAGAAAATGGTTTAATCCGTGAAACTATGTATTTGCCTATAGACGATACAGATTCAAAAGAAGTTCAAATTTTAGAGCAAATTTTAGATGATGTTCAAATTTTGGCAGTGAATATAATTGAAGCAATAGCGTATATAGATTTAAGCGTAGAGCTTGAAGATGAAGCATTAATTTATGCGATAGTAAACACATTAACTGCTCTTGAAAATATTGAAGAAGTTCAATTTTTAGTGGAGGGGCAAAGCATACCAACCCCGCTATAATATTTTTTAAGCCTAATAAACTTTTTTAAACTGCTTTATTTTAAATCTAAAGTGTCAAATTAAACTTGCCATGGGTGGTATATTATAACTTATTATAATTATACATACTACAGGGCTTGACAATTGACCATCAAAGTGTTAAAATTATAAACAGAGAATTAAAAACTATAATAAATATATAATGAGAGGTGATTAAGTGGGTTTTTTTAGTGGGAAAAGCTTTGTACCAATTGAAGGCAGAAAAGATTTGTCTAATACAAAGCCCATAAAAGAATTTTTAAACCCTAATACTGTGGCAATACCACTTCGTACTATGGATTCAGAAGCATTTGAAGCACTTGTGTCTGTTGGCGATAAAGTGAAAATAGGCACAAAAATAGGGCAAAGGATAGACCATTTTTCTGTTCCTTTATTTTCTTCAATTAGTGGAACTGTAATAGCTATAGAAAAAAGAGACCATGCCTCTCTTAAAAAGGCAGACCATATAGTAATAGAAAATGATTTTAAAGAAGAGGTGGAGCCGCTTTTTGAAGGTGGGAATTTAGATTCACTTTCGCCTGAAGATGTTAAAGCTAGAATTAAAGATCTAGGCGTTATCGGGCTTGGCGGGGCAGGGTTTCCAACTTATATTAAATTTGGAAACACAGCAGATGTTAAAACTCTATTAATAAACGGTGTAGAGTGTGAGCCATACATA
>WRFW01000050.1 GCA_009787435.1 Defluviitaleaceae bacterium | reverse complement strand
GTAATAATTGTTTTATTTTGGGTAATTCATTACATAAGTGGTCTTTTTTCAGAAGTGCAAATGCTTTTTCAATTTTAGAATAGCTGCAAATTTGCAAACTTTTTAATTTAAACTTAACTTTGAATTTTTTCAACTCCCAAAATAACGAACACTCAAGATGGTATTAAATTATCAATTGAGCACCTCTTTTGTTAATTTGGTGATTTATTTAAAATGGAGGTTTTAAATGAGTATAATATCAATAGTTGGAATTGGGCTTATTTGTGCTGTTATTTCTATTTTGCTAAAACGCTTCGGCGCAGAGATGGGAATGCTAGTATCTTTAGCTTCCGGGGCACTAATTTTCTTCATTATACTTCCTTACTTATCAAATGTTATGCTTGTGTTAACTAGCCTAACAGATAATATTAGCGTTGGAAGTGAGCATATAGCTATAATATTTAGAGTTTTAGGCGTTGCATATATAGCCGAATTTGGTGCCCAAGTTTGCAAAGATTCAGGCGAGGGTGCTATAGCTTCAAAAATAGAGCTAGGCGGCAAAGTAATAATAATGGTAATATCTGCACCGATTATCGTTTCTTTTTTAAACTTAATATTAGGGATAGTGTAAACTTATGATTAATACAAATGAATTAGACTCCTTATTAGGTGCAAATTTAAACACAAATGAATTAAGTTTTAGCAGTTTTTTTAATAGAATAATGGAGGGGAATTTAACACTTTCGCCAGGTGCTATTTTAAATGAAATTTTAAGAATAATTATGAGCGAGCTTTCTTTACATATAGGGCTTATGCAGCAAATTATTTTTATTTGTGTGCTTTCTGCTATTTTAAAAGTTTTAACAGATTCTTTTAAAAGCAAAGGAATAGGTGAGCTTGGCTTTTATGCTTGTTATCTTAGCTTAGTAGTAATAATTTTTGCTTCTTTTAATGTTGCCCTTGAAGTTGCAAGCAATATGATACAAACGATAACGACTATATTGGAGCTTGCAATACCCGTAATAATGGCTTTAGTAATTATGACTGGTAATATAACAGCTGCTTCTGCTTATAACTCGCTGTTTATATTTGCTATAAATATAATTAACTTTATTATAGTAAATCTTCTTAAGCCGATTTTAATATTTTCCGTAACACTTTCGGTAATAAATCATTTAACTGAGCATGAAGTGCTCAAAAATTTTTCAGAGCTTCTTAAAAAAAGTTTGCAATTTGGTGTTAAAACTATAGTAGGTTTGTTTATATCTCTTATGGCAATTCAGAGAACAGCAGCCCCTATATTAAATAATATAGCTTTAAGAGGGGCAAGAAGTGCTGCAGGGTCTGTGCCTATAGTTGGCGGTGCTTTAACTGGGGGTATAGATAGCGTAGTTTATCTCGCTTCCGGGGCAAAAAGTGCTGCAATAGTTGCTACTATTATCATTTTAATAGTTGTGTGTGCTGTGCCTATTATAAAGCTCTTCGTTATTAGTTTTATATATAGGTTTATAGCTGCTATAATTGCTCCTATTTGTGATAAAAGGATAGTTAAATGTTTAAATGCTGTAGGCAATTTCACTGGCATTTTACTTGCTATAAGCGTCGCTATAGTAGTTATGTTTGCGGCTGGGTTATTTTTAATAGTAAGTTTTTAACTGCTTGCGATTTGTTAAAAAACTATAAACCTTTGGCAGCCATCTTTCACTAGTTATATTTATCACATATTAAAGAAACAGAAATCCAAATGGAGGTGTTCAGTGCATTTATTTAGTGAATATATAAGAAACCTATCAATATTTTTACTTTTTATGAGCTTCGTTTCTATTGTTGCTCCCTCTGAAAATTATAAAAAATACATAAATTTAATAGCGGGTTTCATATTAATGTTTATTATGATAAATCCTATAGTAAGCTTAGCTAGTTTAGACTTTTCAACAGTAAATTTTGATTTTACTGAATTTGAGCCTGCCACTATAGATATAGCCCCAGCCTTAGAGCAAGGCATATACGAGCTTTTAGAAGCTGAGGGGTTTCAAGTGCAAAATGTAACCGTTCGCACAAACGGTACAGACATAAGCCGAATAGACATACGTTTATTTAGAGACCAAGCATTTTTTAGAATAGAAATAATAGATGAAACACGCAGAGAAATACCTGAGCACTTTTTAGAAATAAAAAATCTAATTTCAAACTTCTATAATGTAAACGAGCGGCATATATTTATTTCATATAGCTAGTTGCCTTTGGTGGGCTAATATTTGCGGTTGATGAAGATAAAAGGAGAGAAAATACATATGTCAGAAAAAATGAGAGAAATACTAAAAAGCAAAAATATTATAAATATAGTTGTGCTTTTCGTTTTGGGTGTGGGGCTTTTGCTTTTTGGCAGGTTTGGGTTAGATAATAGTACAAATTCCGCTTCTGTTTCTTCCCCTGTTTATAGTGTTTCTAATAACACCCCTAATAATTTTGCAAACGATTTAGAAAGAAGACTTTCCGAAGCTTTTTCAAGAATAGAGGGGGCTGGGCAAGTTCATGTGATTCTTAATTTTGTTAACACAGAATCGGTATTTGCAAGAGATGTGAACCAAAGTGAAACAAATATAGCAGAAGCAGATTCAGGCGGTGGTTCAAGAACACAGCAAACCCAAAGCACCATTGCAAATTATGTTTTAAGCGGCGGCGGTCCTCTCGTTCTTAGAGAGTCTGAAAGAGTAGTTGCAGGAATTATTATTATAGCAGAGGGAGGGGGGAATATACATGTTATAGAAGCTTTAACGAACGCTGCAAGGTCTCTTTTGGGAATAGAACCGCATAGAATTTCAGTATTAGCAATGAACAATAGCACACAATAGATTGAAAATTTGATTTAATATTTTAAAAAATAAAAACAAAAAAGGGGATACAATTATGTTTAAATTAAAAAGAAACCAAGTTATAATAACCGCTTTAGTAGTGATGATAGCAGTGGCAGGTTATTTAAACTATACAGATAGCTTAGTATATAGCCCAACAGCCCTAAGTGAATTAGAAGACAATACAATTTTAGCAGATTTTACAGAGCTTACAGACTTGGAATTTGCAGAGTTAATAGAAATAGATTTCACAGTAACACCGCCAGCCCCAACAGCTGAAGATTTTTATGGGGAAGAAGCAGAGCAAGTAGCGGCTCTTACACCTGCCAACGGTTTAAACGATGGTGCATTCTTCGTGCAAGCTAGGCTTGAAAGAGAGCAGAGCAGGGCAAGGCAGCGTGAAGTGCTTCTTGAATTAATTAATAACGACAATGTAGAGCAAGAAGTTAGAGCACAATCAGCAGAAAATATGCTAACTATTCAAAGAAGAATTGAAAAAGAAAGCTCTGCAGAAGCTTTAATAGAATCACGCGGCTTTAATGAAGTTTTTGTTCGTATAGGGGATAGTTCTGTAGACGTTATAGTAAATAAAGAAAGCTTATCAGATGCAGAGCTTGCCCAAATAGAAGATATAATTTTAAGAAAAATAGGAAGCGACACACACGATATAAGAATAGCTACTATGCGATAAACACTGTTTAAATGTGTATAGCTTATAATAAAACTT
>WRFW01000049.1 GCA_009787435.1 Defluviitaleaceae bacterium | reverse complement strand
AAAATATACAGCGTAATTGTTTCATAGCACTTTGCACAAGGGGTATTTTGCTAGTTTCAATTTTAGCTATTAATCCTTTATTTTTAGGAATATAGCCTAAGAAAATTCCAGTATCAAAATAGCTTTGATGATTTGAAACGAACAACACACCACCATCTGGCAAATTTTCAAGCCCATAAACGTTAATTTTAGAGCCTGTATTTTTCATTTGAAAAACAGCCCATTTTCTAGCAGTATCATTTACTAAATCTTCATATTTCTCTTTCGGCAAATTATCTTTTTGCTTTTTATAAGCGTTGAATTTCAAAAACATAACGAAAGTGCTAACTACCATAGCTGCATACCAATAAGCATTTTTAATTAACTTCATAAATTTAATCCTTTCAACATTTTAAGCCCTATATTTATACGTTTAATGCTTTCTTCTTTGCCTAATAACTCAATTAGCTCATGAGCACCACAAAAGCTTGTAGGCTTGCCTGTAAGTGCTGTGCGAACTGGCCAAAGCACTTGCCCATTTTTAACACCTAATTTTTCTATAGTTTTTTCTAAATCTAAATCTAATTGCAAAACTTCTTCCAATGCCAAAATAGAACCCTCTATAGTCGTTTTCATTTTTTTGTGTAAATAAAGGTCTGTACCATAGTCTTTAAGCTCGTCTATAAAATCTACTAAGTCGGTTACTTCGTGTGCAAAATTTACACGGCTTTTGCAATAGCTAGCTACTTTTTTTAAGTCAACTTCTTTTTTAATTGAGCTTTTTAAATGTTGTGAAACGAGATTATAAAAATCATCTTCTAACATATTTTTTATATATTCACCGTTTAGCCAAGTTAGCTTTGCTTTATCAAAACTAGATGGCGATTTTCCTATTCCCTCTATATAAAAAGCTTCTTCAAGCTCTTTTAAGCTAAATAGCTCTTTGTTATCTTTTGGAGCCCAGCCAAGAAGTGCTATATAATTTAAAACTGCTTCTGCTAGAAAGCCCTCTTCTATTAAATCTTCAAAGTTTGCGTCTCCTCTTCTTTTTGAGAGCTTTTCTTTTTCTTCGTTTAATATTAATGGCAAGTGAATATATTCAGGCTGTTTTATATTTAAAGCTTCATAAAGAAGTACATATTTCGGAGTAGAGCTTAAATATTCACTGCCCCTTACAACGTGTGTTACAGCCATTAAATGGTCGTCTATTACGTTTGCAAAATTGTAAGTTGGCAAGCCATCTCTCTTTATTAAAATTTGGTCTTCTAATTCTTTATTTTCTACTTTTATCTCGCCATATACCAAATCTATAAATGTTGTTGAACCCTCTTTCGGCATTGCCTGTCTTATTGCATATCCATTTTCCATTGCATTTTTTATCTCATTTTCTTGTTTGCCTTTGCAAAGGCATTCTTCATCTGAACATATACAATAATAAGCTGTTTTATTTTCAATTAATTTTTCAGCAAATTTTAAATAACCCGCTTTTCTTTCACTTTGAATATACGGACCATAATCACCACCAACTTCTGGACCCTCGTCCCAATTTAATCCAACACTTTTTAATGTTTTTAATATAAATTCCAAAGAGCCCTCTATTAATCTTTCTCTGTCTGTATCTTCAATTCTTAATATAAATGTTCCTTTTGGCTCAGCACTTTTAGCGATTAAATAAGCATATAGTGCTGTCCTTAAATTACCTAAATGCATAAAGCCTGTTGGGCTCGGTGCAAAACGTGTTCTTATCATTAAAAATTCTCTCCTGTATTTAAAATATTTAATATATAATGGGCTTCGCAAAGATAGCGGCTATCAATTTATAGTTTATTTAAATCGAAAGTGTCTTTATAAACTTCGCTTTTAGCAAGCCCTCTAATTTTAGCAACTTTTTTTATAGCTTCATTTTTTCTTAAACCCTCTTCTATAAAAAGTTCCACGTGTTCTTTAATTGATATATTAAAAACAGCCTCTTCTTCTTTTCCCTCTATAACAATTACAATTTCGCCTTTAGGTTTATTAAATTCAAAATAAGCTATAGAATTAGAAATAGTTTCAAATAAAAGTGATTCTTCATATACTTTTGTTAGTTCACGGATTATAGAAATTTTCCGATTTGGCATATTTTCATTTAATAAATTTAGCGTTTTAAGAAGCCTGTGCGGTGCTTCATATAATATAATTTGCCTATGCTCGGTTTTTAATTTTTCTAAAATTGCATTAGATTTTTTAATTGGCAAAAAACCCTCAAAAACAAATTTTGAACATGAAAGCCCTGAAAGAATAAGACCGCTAATTAAAGCTGTTGCCCCTGGCACTGTCGTTATTTTTATGTTATTTTTATAGCAAAGGCGAACTAAATCACTTCCGGGGTCTGAAATTAAAGGCATACCACTATCTGAGATTAAAGCTATTTTCTTTTCTTGCAATAATTGTTCTATTAAAAAGGCTGTTTTTTCTTCTGAAGAATTAGCATGGTAGCTTATAAGTTTTGTTTTTATATTATAATGGTTTAAAAGCTTAATGCTATGCCTCGTATCTTCTGCTGCTATTAAGTCAACTTCTTCTAAAATACGAAGTTGGCGAAGCGTTATATCTTCTAAATTTCCTATTGGTGTTCCACAAATATAAAGCATTTATCTAAGTCTCCTTAAGGCTTCGCTTATTATTTGTTGAGTGGTGCCATTTAAATTTTCTGTAGCTTTTTTAACTTCTTTCAAAGAATAGCCTAGAGAAACTAATGCGTCTACAGCGTCTATCATCGCTTCGGATATTAAATTTACTGGTTTTATATCGCCATCTATTTTATAGGATGCCATTTTTTCTTTTAAATCAATTACTATACGCTTTGCAGATTTATCGCCTATAGTTTTCGCTTTTTTAAGCGTGTTTATATCTTCATTTAATATTGCAGAAACTAAAGCATTAAAACCTAAGCTAAGCAAAGCGATTGCAGCTTTCGGACCTATTCCTGAAACAGTTAAAAGTTGGTTAAAAACCATTCTTTCTTCTATTTTAGAAAAACCAAAAAGTGTTACAGAGTTTTCTGTAACACTCATTTGTGTAAATATTTTTGCTCGTTCGCCCTCGTTATAAATAGCTGTGTTTGGGCATATTATTTCATATCCCATGCCATTGTTATCTAGTATAACTGTTGTGAGCGTAACTAGCTCAACGCTTCCTTTTATGAAATTTATCATTTTAAATCTCCATAGCTTCTGCTAAAATTTCATAAGATTTTGCTCTATCTTCAAAATGAAAAGCATTACAAACTACTATAATCTCATTTGCTTTAGTTATATTTGCAAAATGTTCAAGCCCCGCTTTTATATCTTCTTTAGTGCCTATTAGCGTATTTGATAGTTGATTTAAAACGGCTAATTTTTCTCTCTCGTTCCAATGGTCTTCAATGTTATCTACTGGGGGTTTCATTTTTCCTGGCTTTCCTCTTATAAGGCTTAAAAATTGAAGTTTCGAGCTAGTAGCCATTTTTTCCGCTTGTTCATGAGTATTTGAAGCAAAAACATTAATTGCAGCCATGCAATGCGGC
>WRFW01000048.1 GCA_009787435.1 Defluviitaleaceae bacterium | reverse complement strand
ACTGTGTTAACATTTGAAACGTTGTTTGCTATTACGTCCATTCTTATCTGGTGGTTTCTTAAACCTGAAACTCCAGAAAACATTGACCTCATCATAATTTTAAATCCTCCGTGCTGTATGCATTTCTTCTGTCAGTCCGAAATGCTAACTTTCCTACATAAGGACCAAGTTATTAGTTTAATGATTATACTATTACAGCACCGTCAATATTAGTAAATACTTTTTGCTTGTTTACTATACTAGCTGTGGGCGGCTGCTCAACAGCCGTTACTACTGTCCTATTAGCAATATTAACGACAAAGGCGATATTATCAACCATTATGAGAGAGTCTTTAATGCCTTTTTGCTCAGCATTTTCAATTCCCTTTTCAAGGCGGTTTATTTGCTCATTTGAAAGATTAATATTTCTAGTATCTAGCCGCATATTAGCATGTTTAGAAAATTGAACGCTTACCTCTTGAAAGACTTTACCAAAAGAGTTTGATAAATTAGAACTCTCTTTTTTACTGCCATTATCATAAATTTTGTTAATCTGAGATTGATTAACTTTATTTAAGGGGCTCATTATTCTTCCTCAGAAACTTCTGCATTCGGGAAAGGAACAACGCTTCCATCCGCTAAAACTAAATTTGGAGCACCAGTAATCATTCTTATTCCTGTTACTTGCTGCCCCTCCCACTGCCTGCCTAATTGTCTAAAGGCATTTGTAGTATGGGTTACATCTGTTATTAAAATTCTAGCACTTCCAGAAAGCCCTTGCACTATAGCTTGCACATAGCCCTCTACAACTTCAAAGCCTTTAATAACACCTGTTATATTGCTGCCGCCGTTTATATCCACACCGCCTAGCGGTCTATTATAAAGCTGAGGTGTAGACGATATAGATTTAAGATAACGAGCCGTTATTTCTTCGCTTCCTACGTTTAAAACTAAACCATCTGCAGGGTCAAATCTTAAACTGTCTACACGGCCTTCAAAAAATCTAACTATGTTTCCATCGTCATCGTGTTCGATAAACTGTGCATATCTGCCGATAAGGTCAACATTTTGTTGAGAAAGAAGAGTTGAGCTAATTTGTGCTAACAGCTCTAATGTCATATCGTTTCCTACAAAGTGCAAATCATCCATTGTTACGTGAGATGTGCCATGCGGCCCTTCAACAATTAGCATTGGAGTGTTGCCCTCCATATAAACGCCAGTAACAGTTCCAATTATTGCATCTCTTATGCCTGTAGTTTCATTTGCTGTTTCAGCTACTACACTTCTACCGACTAATTCAAACGCTTGACCACGTGTATTAGTTTGGTTTAAAAGCTGCATTTGCTCTAAAGCTGAAAACTGAGCAAGCTGTGATATAAATTCTCTATCTTCCATTGGGCTTAGAGGGTCTTGATGCTGCAACTGAGTAATAAGGAGAGTTAAAAAAGCATCTCTATCTAGATCGTTGCCTATGCTGCGCTGAGCATCGCCAGGGCTTGCCGGCGTAAATGTTTCTAAAAACGGGTGGTCTGGATTAACTATATTCATAAGTCCACCAATCATAATTTAATCTCCTTTCTAAAACATACTGTTTGTGCTTAATTTAGTTTTATAATTTAATAATCTACCTATGCGATTTCATCAATTAAAGAGTTCGTTAAATCTTCTTTTGTTACTAGAGCTTCTTCATCTTCCAAAACTGCTTCTATAATTTGACTAACACGTGTTTGTGATTTTTGGCTTTCTCTAAGAAAAGCTTCCATTTGGCTATTGTTTTCTTGCTTCACAAACACTTCTAAGTCGCTAATTTCAACGCCTTGAAGTTCCAAGCTTTCTTGCAGCTCTTTTAAGTTTTTTTCGATTATTTCTTTAATCTTTTCACTTTCAACTATGAAGCTAGCAGAAACTAGACCATCTCTAGTAGTTAATTTAAGTGCAAGCTCGCCTAGCTGCTCTGGTGCTAAGACCATCGTCATCTCGGTTACTGCATTTGTTTTAACGATTGTTTTAATTTGTGTTTGTATTTGGTCTATTATATCTAACTGGGAAACTTCAACTGTTACTGTTTTAGAACCCGGCTTTTCGATTTCGATTAGCTCTATTCCACTCTGTTTAAGCGATGTTTGCTCTAAAGTTTCGGTTTCAGTTTCTGTAGAAACTACATCTTGCTTAGCTTCAACTGTTTTAAGTTCAACTTCTGTTAAGTCTGAAGCTTCTGTTCTAAATGCTCTAATATTTTCTTCGCCATCATATGTTGGTATGTTTTTAAGCTCTGAATTTTTTAAAGCTTCATTTAATTTTTCAAGCTTTTCGCCTATTTCTTCAACTTGCAAAAGCTCTGCTGCTGTTTCTTTTTTATAAACTGCTTTCATAAATTCAGAAACGGCTTTTGGGTCTTCAATTAATTTTTCAAAGTTAAGCTCTTCATCAATTAAAATATTTGCAATTAAAAAGTAATCTTCCTCTAACACGTTTGCTAAAATTTCTGCTAAGTTTGTATTATAATCAAATTCTGGCGGCAATATAGGCTCCATATAAACTGGATTTATAACAACTTCATAAACTGGCGCTTCATTTGATGCTTCTTCTTCTGAAGCTCGTCTAACGTTAACTGCTCTTTCATTTTCTGGTCTTTCAGAAGAGTTATGTTCTCTTTCTCTTGAAGAAAGCTCATCGGAAAAGTTTCTATTTTCTGAATTAGTAAAAATATTTGCTTTTTGAGACTGTTGCAATTGCATTGCGTTGGTTATATCTATTTTCATCATTTTCACCTCCTTTCATTAAATACTTGTGCAGCACAACCAACAAACTTATTACAGCTTCTCACAATTAGGAAGCTGCTACTAAAATCGTTCGATAGCATAAATTATTAGTTTGATGAGACATATACTAACTTGGATTTAATTGAATTAATATAGAACCTCTTTCATCGGTTTCTAATGCTGAAAGCACTGAAGCTTGTGTGGAAAGTGAAAGCCCATCTATAATGCTTACTACTAAATAAAATTGCCCTTGCTCTATCATAGCTGAAAGAGAAGCAGCGGCATCTCTTGCACGCATAGTTTCAAAAATATTTAAATAATTTTGAAGCTCTGCTGAAGCTTGTGCTTGCTGAATTAATTCACCATAAACTTCTGCGGCTCTATCTGGGTCAAAAGCTTCAAAAAGTGTTATAAAAGTTTCTGGGTAGCTTTCTGAAATATTTTCTAAAACACCGTCTCTAAGAGGGATAAGGGCTGAAAGCTCTTCTTCAAGAGATTGTATTCTTTCATTTAAGGCATTATTTTCTGTAGATGTTGTTGTTAAATTTGCTGTAGTTTGTGCAAGCTCTAATTGAAGCCTTTCAATTTCATTTCTATAAGCTGTGATAGCTTCGCCAAGCTGTGCCTGTGTTGCAGGGGCTGTTACTCCGTTTCCTGTATCATCTAACAAAGTGTTTAACCCTGGCACATTTTCTAAAACGCCTCGCAAAAAGTTTTCTCTAATGTTAAAAGCGTTGAAAACGAGTATACTAACAGCAAAACCTATAACTAA
>WRFW01000047.1 GCA_009787435.1 Defluviitaleaceae bacterium | reverse complement strand
CAAGACCAGTGCGAGCTGCTTTAGCAACAACTAGAAGAGAACCAAACCCAGTTCAAATAATAGGTATTGTTGTAGATTATGGAACTCTTACAACTACTATTACACACCCAAACCGTTTATCGGTTATAGATTTTTTTAGATATGATACACATGAATTTGTGGACAGATTTTTAACAGAGCGTAATGAATTTCATAATACTTTTACAGCCCTCTTAAGTAGAGATGTATATATAATGCGTGTGCGAACGCCTGGTAGAGCAATGTATTATAGAGTAATAGATACGAGGGAATTGCTCCCTTTTCAAGTAGTGGAAGTGAGCCTCGCAGAAGACGTGGTCGTATACGTAGGCGATGATAATCACATTTTAACATATCCAGAGCCTTTTATAGAACCAAATGGCAGGCTTATGGTCGGTGTTAGGTCTTTTGCGGTTGGTCTTGGCTTCCAAGTGAGTTGGTCAGAAAGATTAAGGCAAATAATATTAAGAAGAGACGGCTATTCAATAACTATGCACATTGGAAGAAACAACTTCACTATGCGTCAACCAAATTCAGCCCCTGAAGACCAAGGTCAAATTCACAATTTCTTAGATGCAGTGGGGCCTACAATAATTGAAGATAGAACATTTTTACCAATACGTTCGCTAGCTGAAACTATGGGCTATCTTGGTTTAGCTAAAAAATCTTTTTATCTTTTTTTGCTAAACCAAATTTAATTTATATTTATAGCCCCCATGTAGGTGGTTTATAAAACCTGTGGTTTCCGTGGTCAAATAGTTTAGTTAAGCTTCTTTCATGCCAGCTATTTTCAGCCCCTCTTATAGTTCTAAAAAATAAAGCCCCCTCTGAATGGTCTTCACCGGCTAATGCCATATGCACAGCATTTTTAATGCGGCTATCTGGCGTTGCTCTATTAAAGCTGCCATCTAATATAGGTGAAAACTGCCTATATTGAAAGACTACTTCTTCAATAGTGTTAGGAAATAGCGGGCTATTTAAGCGATTTATAATTACATTTACTACTAAAATAAGTCCTTTTTTGTCTTCGCCCCTCGCTTCTGCCCATACTATTCTATAAAGTATATCTAACTCTTGTATTGTAAAATTCTCTGCTATAGTTGGCTTCGCTTCTTTAAAATATTCTTCTTTTTCCGGCTTTGTTTCTTTCATTAGTTCAGTTTTATATTCCATTTTGTAAGTTTCTATGTTTTCTTGCACATACATACTGCCGCCTAACCTAATACTAAATATTATGAGAAGTATTGTAATAAATTTTATATTGCAAATCATTTGTATTTGTTTCTCCTTTTATTTTTGATGTGAATTTACCCCTTATCTATTTCCACATTTTCATGCCAATTTTCACCCTTTAGTAATAAAAGTTTAACAAAATTCTGAAATAAAAACTCCTCATAATATATACAGCTTCAGTTCAAACTACACTCAGTTCTTTATCACCCCTGTATTCTATAAGCACTAGTAAAGAGATTGCTTTGCTAGTTTTTTTGTGTTATAATATAACCCATGAAAGTTATGAAAAGTATAAGCAATTTGAAAAATATAGGCAAGGCTCGTGAACTTCTTTTAAATAGCCAAGGAATTTTCACAATAGAAGAGCTTTTATACACTTTCCCAAGAACTTATAAAGATAGAACAAATATAGTTCAAATAGATGAGATAGAGGGTGAATGGGTAACAATACAAGCTAAAGTGCACACAGTTAGCGGCACAAATAAATTTACTAATTTAAAAATTAAAGATGAATCTGGCAATATGAATATTATGTTTTTTGGCCAAACTTATTTAAAAAAAGTTTTTGAAGTGGGCAGTGAATATTTGTTTTTTGGTAAGCTTTCTTTTTATAAAAATAAACCTGCTCTAACAAACCCAGATTTTGAACCATATTCAAAAAATTTAGATGCTATTTTACCAGTTTATAAAACGAAGCTTAGCCAAAAAATTTTTAGAGGGCTCATAAAACAAAGCTTAGATTTAAACCCCTTTGAAGATGAAGAAAAAAATAGAGCTTTTAATTACATACACTTTCCAAAAGATATGGAACAGCTTAAAATAGCACACCAATATTTTGTTAAAGAAGAACTTATACGCTTTTGCCACTCGCTTTCAGAGCTTAAAAAAGAGCGTAAATTTATAAAAATTACTAACATAGAAACTTCTTTGAAACTCCCCTTTGAGCTAACAAATGCCCAAAAAAGTGTAATCGAAGAAATTAAATTAGATATTTCAAGCAAGCATATGAATCGTTTAATCCAAGGTGATGTTGGCAGTGGTAAAACTATTGTAGCTATAGTAGCAACTCACATAGTAAGAAATAATGGTTTTCAAACTGCTATACTAGCACCAACTGAAATATTGGCAAATCAATTATATAATAATTTTAGAGAATTTTTTCCTGATACTGTTCTTCTTACTAGCTCGGTTAAAAAAAAGCTGCTCGTTAAAAAAGAAATAGCTGAGGGGTTAGCAAGTGTAGTAATAGGTACACATTCTCTTTTAAATTCAGAAGTTTCTTTTAAAAATCTTGCATTGGTCGTAATAGATGAGCAGCACCGCTTCGGTGTAGACCAGCGGGAAGCAATTATAGCCAAAGGCGACACACACATTCTTTTAATGAGTGCAACGCCAATACCGAGAAGCCTAGCTATGATTGTATATGCAGGAATGGACATATCAATAATGAATGAAAAACCGATAGGTAGGCAAGAAATACAAACAAATTTAGTGCCACCCTCATATAGAGAGCGTATTTATAAATTTTTCTTAAAAGAAATTCAAAATGGTCGTCAAGTTTATGTAGTGTGCCCTGCTATTGATTCAGAGCACACAGAATCCGTAATAGAATATGCAAAAAAACTTAAAGATTTTTTTGAAAATGATAATATAAGCATAAGTCCGAAAATAGAAGTGCTTCATGGGGCTATGAAAGAAGATGAAAAATCTTCTATTATGAACGCTTTCAAAGAAAATAAAATCAATATATTAGTTTCTACTACTGTAATTGAAGTTGGCGTGAATGTGCCAAATGCAACTATTATGTTAATTGAAGATGCAAAACGCTTTGGTATATCACAGCTTCATCAGTTAAGAGGAAGAGTTGGGCGGGGAAGCTACCAATCTTATTGTATATTAATAGGCGAGCAAGCTAATGATAGGCTAAAAGCTATAGTAAATAGTTCAGATGGGTTTGAAATAGCTGAAAAAGATCTAGCTTTGAGGGGACCCGGTGATTTTTTTGGAGCCGCCCAACACGGTATGTTTAATTTTAAAATAGCAGACCTCTATAGAGATGCAGACATATTAAAAGAAATTCAGTTGCAAATTTTATAAAATTGTGGTAGAATATTTTTAAACCACTTGCAGTGGGGCATAATCACGTAAGTTTTTTTAGATTGCGAAACGATACTTTGTGAATTAGCCCTGTTGGCAAGCCTTTTTTAAACCAC
>WRFW01000046.1 GCA_009787435.1 Defluviitaleaceae bacterium | reverse complement strand
GGGAATTTTCACTGTTAGCTGTGCTGGGGGCGTTGGCGTTATGGCACACATACCTATTACTCGTAAAAAGCTTGAAGAAAATTTAAAAGTTTATGAAGTGAGCATTTCAGGGCTTTCTGGCGGGCACTCTGGAATGGATATTCATAAAAACTTAGCAAATTCAAATAGATTAATGGCTAGGCTTTTATTAGATATAGGCATAAAACATTTAATAAGCATTAATGGCGGTATGAAATCAAATGCAATTCCTAGAGAGGCAGTTGCAAAATTTGCAGCTACAGGTGATATAAACATAAATAATATTACTGAAATATTTAAAAATGAACACATTGAAAATGAACCAAATTTGCAAATAACATATAAAGAGACTACTGCTTCTGAATTTATTGAAAATACTGAATCTATAATAAATGCTTTAATCACATTGCCTTATGGTGTTTTAAGACAAACAGAACAAGGTGTTATTTCTTCAACAAACATAGGTGTAGTTGAAACTTTAGAAAATGAAATACTAATAACTAATGCTGTTCGCAGCTCTATACTTTCTCTTAGAGAATTTATGAAAAGCCAAATTGAAATAATAACGAAAATGGCAGGCGGTTATATAAAAGCTTCTGATGGATACCCCGCTTGGGAATATAAAAAAGATAACCCACTTCGTGATAAAGCTTTAGAAGTTTATAAAAATTTTACAGGAAAAGAAGCCACAATAGAGCTTAGCCATGGTGGTTTAGAATGTGGTATTTTCGCCAGTAAAATGGAGGGTGTAAATTTTATAGCGATGGGACCAAATAACTATAATTTACACACGCCAGATGAACAATTAAATATAAACTCTGCCGACCGTGTATTTAATTTTTTAGTAAAATTTTTAGAAGAGTTGAAATAATCGGAGAAAATATAGATGAAGCTTCCTTGGGATAAAAATTATCTTAAAATAGCATTACATGTAATCTTTACGGTTTCAAGTATATATGCTTTAATGCACATAATAGATTTTATAGCCTATATAATTTTTGATATAGGCTCTTTTGTGCTTCGCCTATTTTCTTTCATAGGAAATCTTATTCACGTTTTTAGAACGCTTTTTATAGCATTAATAATAGCTTATTTGCTTGACCCGCTAGTTGAATTTTTTCAAAAACACTATGATAACCGAACAGAAGATTGGTTTAAAAATAAAAAAATATTCATAAAAAACAAAAATGAAAACAAAAAAATTTTTAAAACACGTATGGCAGGTGCTATTTTAGCATATCTTTCTATTATAATATTTTTATATTTAGTAATTCATTTGCTTGCACTAAATATAGGCGGGGCGGATAATCAATTTTTAAAATTAGCAGAATCAACAATATTAACTTTGCAATATATAGTGCACAATATTGAATATGAACTATACCAGCTAGGTTGGGATTTTTTAGAGACATTATTAGAGCAGGTGGCGGGCCTTTTTGAAGGTCTTAGTTACATTTTAATAGATTTAGTTAATAATATAGTTAGCACGGCAGCAGCAGCGGGTGCTTGGGTTTTAAATTTATTTATATCAATAGTTGTTGCTTTTTATATTTTAATGCATAAACAAGCTCTTAAGCATTATACTAAATATTTATCGGATTTATTCCTACCAAAAATAGTAGTAAGAAAGACTACAAAAACTATGGTAACTATAAACACAGTTTTTTCAAGCTATATGCGGGGATTAATATTAGATGGTATAATTTTAGGAACTTTAATAGGAATTACTCTTTCTATAATCGGTGTTGAATTAGCAGTGTTAATAGGAATTTTAACTGCTGTGTTCAATCTTATTCCTTATTTCGGTGGAATAATGGCATTTGTAATTTCAGTAGTTTCAGAATTAGTTTTAGGAACGCCAACAAATGCTTTTTGGGCGGCTATAGCTATAATTATTATTCAACAAATAGATACTATATTTATTGTGCCTAGAGTAGTTGGAAGAAAAGTTTCTCTTTCTGCCCCTATAGTTATATTAAGCTTATCTATTGGGGGTGCTATGTTTGGAATTATTGGAATGTTTTTAGCAGTGCCTGTAGTTGCTGTTTTAAAAATTATAGTTGGTGGTTTTATAGAGAGATATGCTAAGTTAAAAGAAGAAGGAGAAAAGAAAATAGATGAGAAACACAACTAGTTTAATGAAATATACACCAAATATACTTTCCAGTTTAAGAATAATTTTAACAATATCTTTAATTTTTTTAGAACCTTTAGCTTTGCCATTTATGATAGTTTATTTTTTGGCAGTCTTTTCTGATATTATAGATGGTCCGATAGCTAGGCGGGCAGCTGTTACAAGCCAACTTGGTGCGGCATTAGATGGCTTTGCAGATTTTTTTCTAATAATAGTAGTTTTATTTCGTGTGTGGCCTTTAATAGAATTTTCTAATTGGATAGGTATATGGATAATTAGTTTAATCATTTTAAAAATGGTATCGGCTTTTATAGGCTATTTAAAATATAAAAAGCTAGTCTTGTTACATACTTATGCAAATAAGTTTTTTGTTTTAGTACTATCTACTTTCCCCGTGCTAGAAGTTTTAATTGATAATTCTAATATTTGGCTTGCGGTTTTCTGTATAATAGGCTCTTTGGCTATTTTAGAAGATATATTAATAAATTTAACATCTAAGCAGTTAGATTTAGATATTAAAGGACTATTTTTCAAATAAAAAAGGAAAAAAATGTTTATTATGAAAATTAAAATAGATGAAAACACAGAAGTTGAAGACATACTAAACGAAATAGAAAAACATCTGCCAGCAGGTTTTGAGCTTGCCACTTTTAAAGTTTTTAATGAATATACAAAAAAATATGATAATGTTTATTTTGATTTAACAGACAAAGGCTTAAAGTTCAACGTTAAAGCTATTGGAACTGAGCCAGAAGAAAAAGAAGAATATGAGCTAGCTAAAAATGATTTAATTAAGCTTAGAAATGATTATGATAATGGAAAAATTTCATTAACACAGTATAATGAGCTAAGAAGACAGCTAATATTAACTAGCGGAATACTTGCTAAATAAATATTTTATTAATCATAGTTAGCTATGCGTGGTAATCATATATATTTTCTTCTATGCTTCGCTTAATTTTCAAAAATTCTTTACTATTTAAAAAATTTATGCTATAATAATGTAATAGAATTTTTTGTTGTATTAAGGAAAGAAGGTTAAATGGGCATTTTTAATAAATTTAAAAAAGGGTTGGAAAAAACAAAAACTTTATTTACAGAAAGTGTTGAAAATGTAGTAAAAAGTTTTAAAAAATTAGATGAAGATGCATTTGAACAATTAGAAGAAGCACTTATATTAGCAGATATGGGTGTGCAGACTTCTGTGAAAATTGTAGAAACTTTAAGAGAGCGTGTTAAAACTGAAAAAATTATAGATATAGAGCAATTTTCACTAGCTGTGCAAGAAGAAATTGAAAAAATTCTTCT
>WRFW01000045.1 GCA_009787435.1 Defluviitaleaceae bacterium | reverse complement strand
AACGACAGCCGCCGCCGCTAAAATAGTAGCAGGGTTTGAAGCTGCAAAATCTTCTCTATGGTGCTCGCCTATTCCATAAACATCTAACCCTATTTTATCTGCAAGTTTAACTTCCTCTATTATTTGTCTTATTCTTTCATCGTGGCTTATAGTTTTACCATCTATAGGGGTAGTTTCAACAAATGTACTTATTCCTATTTCCATCATTGTATTAATACGCTCCTTTCGTTTTCATTTAAAAAGTATAGGTCCATATCGGTTTCCATACTAGCTAAATTTAAATATATGTTGTCGTTATGTATAACCCAAATAGCACCTTGTATTTGAGGGGAACCGGCAGGGTTATTTATATATCCATAATCATATAAACTAGTTAAGAGAGAGTCGATATTATTTCCTATAACTCTACCGGCTCCTAGTCTATATAGTGTAACTGCACTTCTAAGTACAATAGTTGATTGTATATCACTTCTTATTCTTGCTCTGTCTGTAGTGCCGAAAAGGTTTAGTGCTATTATACCTGCGATAATCGCAATAATTGCAAGTGCAATTATAAGCTCCATTAAAGTTATTGCACTATTTTTTTTCTTTTTGATTTTCTTCATAATTTAAAAATTCCTAAGAATTCCTTTCTCTTTTAAAAATGATTATAGATACTCATGGTTAAAAAGCAGTGGTTAAAATCACTCGTTATCTATAATCATTTTTAAAACCTGTTCTTTACTTAATATATATCTGAGGGTAGCACATAGCCGCCTCTTGGGCTTAGGCTCACCCCTAAAAGCATTGGTCCATCTGTAGCGTTTGAACGTTTATATTGGTTTCTATAAAATCTACTGTAAAAATCTTCAATTCTTTTTTCTATATTTTCATTTGGGAAAGCTTTTTTTGCAATGTAAGCTATATCATCTTTTCCTAAGTTGTGCTTTAATAAGTAGTATAGGAAAAAATCATTTACCAAGTATGAACCAACTATACTTTCAGTGTCTTGATTTTCTAATAATTCTGGGCTAATTTTTGTGTTTAATATATCTTCTAAAACTTCTTTAAGGCTTTCTTCATTTTCTGCTATATGCTTAACTATATATCTTATAGCTGTTTTTGGCAAGCTTGTATTTGGGTTATACATAGAAATATGGTCTCCTGAATAAGTACAAAAGCCTAATGCGGCTTCGGAAAGGTCTCCAGTGCCTATTACAATTCCATTTTCTATATTTGCAACGTCCATTAAAATTTGTGTTCTTTCACGGGCTTGGGCATTTTCAAAAGCTATATCTTTTTCACCTTTATGCCCTATCTCTTCTAAGTGAAGCGAGACAGCTTTTTTAATATCTATCTCTCGATATTCAGCACCTATAATATTTATTAATTTTTTAGCATTTGCTTTTGTTCTTTCACTAGTTCCAAACCCAGGCATTGAAATAGCTATTATATTTTCAGGTTCTATAGCATATCTTAATATTAAAAGTGCTATTGTAGAATCTAAGCCGCCGCTAATTCCGATAATTGCTTTTTTGCAGCCTACATGAGAAAGTCTTCTTTTAGTTGCTAAAGCGGCATTTTGTATAATTTTATTGGCATTTATATTGCTAGTAAAAGGGCTATTTTGAAGTTCTCTAAAAAATTCTTTAGGATTTTCTATAGTGAATTCTAGTCCATTTTCAAATAGTTTTCGTTTATTTAAAAATCCTATAGAAGACAGAATGCCTAAAAACTCACCATTTTCGTATATTCCGTTTTCATTGTTAAATACATAATCTGTAGTGCTTTCATAAAAACCAGCGTTAACTACAGCATAGCAGCAGCTAAGCCTTTTAGAATTAATTTTTATAATGTCTGAAATATCTTCGGTTAAGGCATTTATATTTATTATTATATTTGCTAAAGGTGAATTTGGCATATAAATATCTTCGCCAATTTCCACATAAAGAGAATTCCCATTTATAACTACAACTTCATTTGTATTTAAATTTTCAGCAGTCTTAAACCAACGGGTTTGTACGTTTTTTTTCTTAAATACTGCTATAATTTTTCTATTATGAATTACTACAGCTGCATTAAATAAGCTTCCATTTTCTAAAAAAGGCGTACCTATGATAGCTATTTTTTCGGTGTTTTTGACAATTTCTTTTAAAGCTTTTTTAGTATCTTCTATAAAATTATTTTGAAAAAACAGGTCTCCACAAGTGGAGCCTGTTAATGAAAGTTCTGGAAATGCTATTATGTCTGCTTTGGAATTTTTAATCTCATTTATAATTATATTTGAATTATACTTCGGCTTGCCTAGTTTTAAGCTAGGCGTTATTAGTTCTAAATTTAAAAAATTCATTTGAGCCCCTCCATAAAGGGTAATATTTTTTATAATATAACAATCTAGCCGCCTATTGTGTAAATACTTGTTGTAGATACATTTGTGAAATCTTCTTCGTTTTCTTCTTCATACATAGGAATATCAAAAAACACATAGTTTATTAGCCTACTTGTTTCAGTTCTATTAATCTCTAAACCACTGTCAACACCAGTAAAGAAAATTGGCAATGTGTGTGTAGATAAGCTGTAGGAATTTAAATTAGTAAAAGGAACTATATAAGCAAAAGGGTTATTAAAGTTTGTTTGAACAGTATCAACTGCAATTCTAGCAAGGTTTCTAGCATTAGCAATTATAGTTTCAGTGTTTAATGCATGGCTAAAAAGAGCGGCTAAAAAAGCTTGCTGGTTCCCAATTCTTGAGATATCTCCGTCTCTATACTGTCTAAATCTAACTAAGCCCTCTGCTTGTCTACCATCTAAAAGTTGAAAGCCTGGTTGTAAATCAATAAATAAATGGTGTGGGTGGCTAGGCAGTAACCCGTTATGATAACGCATAGCATGCGGCACATAAAAGGGAACAGGCCCTACTAAGTCTACAATTTCTCTAAAAGCTATTAAATCTATAGCTATATAAAAATCAATGTTTATTCCAAAAAGTTCT
The DNA here is from genome assembly GCA_009787435.1 of Defluviitaleaceae bacterium. Taxonomy (GTDB): domain Bacteria; phylum Bacillota; class Clostridia; order Lachnospirales; family UBA5962; genus WRFW01. The sequence continues at coordinate 465 of WRFW01000045.1, read as the reverse complement.
TCTAAATGCTCTGTTATAACTATAGGTGTTTGCTCTCTTCCAAGTATTGCAGAATGGTCTCCAATTATAGTTCGGCGACCATTAATAGTTACATAAGTATCTCTAGGAATGTTTACAATTTTTATAGTATTTTGAATTCTATCAAAAACTGCTAACATTATTACATCTGCCCCGAGTCTATCATTATCTAAGCCGTATATTACAAAGTTAGTTTTAATAGGCAGGCTTTCTATTTGGCTGTTCATTATCGGGCTTAAAATTCCGCTTCCAAACCCACTTGTTTCAAAAGTTGTAGTGTTTATTATGGGATTAATACTATTTTGGCTTTCAGGCGGGAAAAATGCCAAAGCTATAACGCTAAAAATTAAAATAAAGCTGCCTATAGAACCAAAAAAGATATTGCAAAATTTTATTATTGCCGTTTTTTTAGAGTTTACTATAATCGTATTTGAATTTTCCATATAC
>WRFW01000044.1 GCA_009787435.1 Defluviitaleaceae bacterium | reverse complement strand
AAAGATGGTATTGACATTCTAAAGAAAGTGTGTTATGATATAAAAAAATAGTAAATATGATAAATTATAACAAAGTTATAATTACTTGTGTAATAAATGATAAATAATATTTTAGGAGGTGATTAATTGCCCAAACCAAGAAGCCCTAATCATGATAGAGCTAGAACTCTTTACATGAAAAATAACGGAGAAATAGCCCTTGTAGATATAGCTAAAAAATTAGGTGAAACAGACGGGACTATAAGAGGTTGGAAGTCTAAAGATAGTTGGGATAGAGAGCTTTTGGCAGCGGGCAAAAATCGTTTCGAAAAGAACGTTGAAAGGAACGCTCCGAATAACGGAACGCTCCAAAAAATCGATAAAAATAAGGAACGTTCTGAACTTAAAAAGACAGAAAAAAAAATTACTCCAAAAAATTCTGAAAATATGGTTGTTAAATCTAAGTCAAGCCATTTGATAGGCAACAAGCATGCTGTAGGTAACCGTGGTGGTTATGGTGCACCTGAGGGAAACAAGTATGCATTAAAAACACATGAATTTGAAACAATTTTTTGGACAGATGACATTATTGACCCTGAAGAAAAAAATATGTTAGATTTTGAATATGACAAATACTTTTTGCAAAAGCAGCTTGTCCAATCTCTCAAAATAAGAGAAAGACGAATGTTGAAGCGTATACAAGAGCTTAAAAATTTGGATAGTGATTTAGTAATTGAAAGTTTTACAGAAAACGAGGGCATAATTTTTACAGAATACTCTAAGGGTAGCTCAAATAAAGTTACAGAGTCTAATTCTTCAAAAACTTCTGTTTCCCGTTTGAAAGAGATATTGCGAGTAGAAGAAGCATTAACTCGTGTTCAAGGTCGCTTGCAAAAGTCGGTTGAAGTTCTTCACAAAATGGAATTTGACACTTTTAATTCTGGTTTAATGCTTGAAGAAAAGTTGGCAGATGAAGTTAAGATTAGAGAGTATGTAAAAGCTTCGCTTGATTTGTGGGAATATTGCAAGATTAAAAAGCCTAGCTTTTACACGGATGATAAGAAACACTTAATTGAAATATGTAGAGCTTTGCAAGAGTTTGAATATGATGACAATGAGTTGTTAGTATTAAATTTGCCACCGAGACATGGCAAAACTCTTACAGTTGGAGAAGCTGCACAATGGTACCTAGGCAGAAACAAAGACTTAAAAATTATTGTAGCAAGCTATAACCAATTGTTATCTCAAAAAATATCTAAGGAAGTTCGCAATAGCATTTCAGAAGTTAAATCGTCAGAGGATATATGTGTATTTAACGATATATTCCCTAAAGTTCAAATTGCTAAAGGTTCAAGCTCTGTTGGATTGTGGAAGCTTCAAGGTGCAAGGACAAATAACTATTTAGCTACTAGCCCGAGCGGAACTTTAACTGGCTTTGGAGCGGACATAATTATTATAGACGATATAGTGAAAAATGAATACGAAGCGAACCATAGAGGCATTTTAGAAGACCATTTCAATTGGTTTAAAAATACGTTATATAGCCGATTAGAGGGCAAACGTAAAATTATATTAGTTATGACTAGGTGGAGCACTAAAGATTTGTCTGGTCAAGTTGTAGAAATGTATAAGGCACAAGAGCGTAAAATACGTGTTATAACTAAAAAAGCTTGGGATGGCTCTAAAATGCTTAGTGAAAAAGATTTAAGCAAAGAACAGTATGAGCAAGCAATCATGGTTGTAGGTGAGGATATAGTAAGGGCTAACTACGACCAAGAGCCGATTGACTTAAAAGGTGCGTTATACGGTGAGTTTTCTACATATTCAGAAGTTCCTAAATTTGAGTCTATAAGGTCTATGTGCGATACTGCCGATAGTGGTGATGACTATTTGTGTAATATTATTTATGGTTTACATAAAGACGCAAATGACGAACTCTCAATTTACGTGTTAGATGTTTATTATACGCAAGAGGGCATGGATAAGACCGAAAAAGAGCTTGCAAGAAGACTTTTAGATTTTAAAGTTAGCAGAGCTGCATTTGAATCTAATTTCGGTGGCGAAGCTTTCGCAAAAGTTATACAGCAAAAATATAAAGAGATTGGTGGTTCTTGGTGCAGCTTCCCAACTTTCAAACAAATACATAATAAAGAAGCCCGTATATTGAGTATGGCAACGACTGTAACTAGAAAAATTAAAATGCCTGAAGATTGGAAAAAACGTTATGCAAAGTTTGCACAACACGTTACAGAATACCAAAGAATAGGCAAGAATCCATATGATGACGCAGTTGATACGCTCACTATGATAGCAGAGAAAGAAAAAGGACCAACAAAATTTATTGGATAGGCAAACATAATCAAAAGGAGGTGAGATTGTGGAAATATTCAGCGTATTCGCAAACATAGGAATTAATGCGAAAGACTTTAATAGAGGAATAGAAGAAGCCGAGGGACGGGGACAAAGCTTGGGTTCTGCTTTCCTTGGAGTGAGCAAAACCATTGCTAGAGCAGGCTTAGCTATCGGTGCAAGCGTTAAAGGCATAGGCATTGCAGCTCTGCAAGTCGGTGGTCAGTTTGATTCTAGCTTAAGAACTATAGAAGCAAGAACAGGAATGACTGCTGAAAGCATGGGCAAAGTAGGTCTTGCTTTTAGAGACTTAGCTTTAGACGGCAACTTTAGTGCAAACGAGATAGCTAGAAGCTTCGCTTATGTAGCTGTTGCAGGTCAAGATTCTACTGAAGCAATAGGCATAATGGAAAATGCAATGGTGCTTGCAGGGGCAACTGGTGTAAACTTAGGAACAGCTGCATATTTTCTTGGAAACTACTTACTTAAGGTAGGCAAAGACGCTAGCTATGCTGAGCGATACATTAATATTTTTGCTGAAACAAATAGACAAACTGGTATCGGTCTTCTAACTCTGCAAGATTATTTATTCAGAGCTAACGTTACACTACAATCAACTAACATTACAGGCTATGAAGCTTCTGCAATGTTCGGTGCACTATATCAAGCAGGCATTAGAGGAGCAAATGCTTATTCTGGTGTAGAAAACGCACTTAGAAGCTTGCTAGTGCCAACAGAAGACCAAATAGCAGCATTAGATAGACTATACGTAGCTAGACATGATGAAAACGGACAGTTAAAAGACGGTATAGATTTCCTGCTAGCACTAGGACACGCATTAGGCGATTTAGAGGGCGATACACTTAGCTACTACAACGCACTTCTAGGCTCAACTGTTGCAGGTTCAGCTTTTCTAGGCGGCATAGTAGACATTAAATACACTTTGCCGTACATGATAGACGACATACGAGAAGCAGGAGACGCATTAAACGGCACAGGTACAGCTTTTGAAATGGCAGCATTAAAGCAAGATACATTTGCAGGTGGTCTCGGTATGATGAGAGCAGCAGGGAAAGAC
>WRFW01000043.1 GCA_009787435.1 Defluviitaleaceae bacterium | reverse complement strand
AAACGCAAAAATTATTTTAGCCGCCCCTTGCTGCCAACATGAATTAAATAGTCAAATTAAAAGCAATAATCTATCTCTTTTTACTCGCTATGGAATCATTAAAGAAAGAATAGCCGCTTTAACTACAGATGCTATTAGAGCTAACTTAATGGCAAGCAGAGGTTACAAAACACAAGTTATGGAGTTTGTTGAACTAAGCCACACACCAAAAAATTTATTAATAAGAGCAATTAAAACAAATATGCCTAATAAAGCTAGAAATATGTATTTAGCGGAAGTAGAAGAAATTTGTGATGAATTTAGTTTAACTCCTTTGCTAGATAAGTTATTAAAAACGCTTAATTAAAAGAAAGACGAGCCTATTATTAAAAATATTAAAATTTTGCTAGCTAGCCCCCCTTTAATTTACTATAGAAAACCCTTTGAAAATGCAGTATAATTAGTTTAACTACGTTTTTAAAGGAGATAGACTTTGACAATTTTTTATAAGGATTATCTACAATATTACGAGAAAAGGATTTCTGGTGTTTTGAAAGAATTAGATATACATATAGCTTGCGAAGAAAAAATTCCCGTTCAAAAGCTTTCAAACCTTTTATGCATAACGGATTATGAAATTAGAAATTTTTCAAATGATAGCGAAGTGCCAGCCCCTTTAGCTTTAGATATTTTAAAAAACTCCTCTTCTTATCTTTCGGAAATGTTAAAAAGAGAAATGGATACTAAAGCAAATGGTGTTTACACTAAAGAACACCTTGCTTACATATATGGTATAGATACAAAAACACTATCCAATATTTTTAATGAATTAAATTTGAGCTTCGCAAAAGTAGAAGATTTGCCAAATGTTTTTGAAAAAGTTAAACTTATCTAATTATTTTTGCGAGATTATAAAAACCGCTATTTTGGGCGGTTTTTTAATATTTGTTTAAAATTTTTTAAATTAAAATACTACAAAGCTAGTAAACAAATTGAGCATATTAAAAACTCCATCTTGTCGTTTTTATCTTACCAATAATAGCCCAAAGAACTAGCTATCTTTAACATGCCTCTCTAAAAACTTGATAGTTTTTAGAGACACTCAATTATCAAATATCTAAAAATTTACTTGCTTTCTCCGCTGAAATATATTAAAATATATAGTAAGAATAACAGACAGGCGATGTTAATAAGCTATAGTAAGTAAGTTTATTGTTAGTTATGTATTAAAGCAAAATCTATAGCTTGTAAGAAGCTTTTATAGTGAATTTAAATTTGCCCTAAGAATATTTGAAAGGAGTATAAACATTTGATTAATTATCATAATAAAAATGTGTTAGTTTGTGGCACTGCTAGAAGTGGCGAAGCTGCTAGTGCTTTGCTTAAAGAACAAGGGGCTTTAGTAACTATGAAAAATATATCTGAAAAACCGCCAGCTAATAAATTTGATATTATAATTCAAAGCCCCGGTATACCATTTGAATTAGTGGAAGATTCAGCTTCATATGTGATTGGTGAATTTGAATTAGGGTCTCAGTTTTATAAAGGGGATTTTTTGGCGGTAACAGGTACAAATGGGAAAACTACAACCGTTATGCTTTTGCACCATATTTTAAAACATGTTGGCGAAGCTAATTTGGCAGGCAATATAGGTGTGCCGCTTTGTAGCCTTAAATATTCTGAGATTCCTTGTGTAGTTGAAGCTTCCAGTTTTCAGCTTGAAACTATAAAAACTTTTAAGCCTAGAATTGCAGCTGTTTTAAATATAGCTGAAGACCATTTAGACCGACACAAAACTATGGAAAACTACATAAAAGCGAAAGAGCGTATTTTTGAAAACCAAACGGAAGAAGATTTTTTAATATTAAATTATAAAGATGAATTTTGCAAAAATATGGCTAATAAAGCTAAGTCAAAAATAGTTTTCTTTAATACGGGTGAAGAAAAACTTTTTGATGAAGAAAAATTAAAACTTGTCGGCAAGCACAATATAGAAAATATACTAGCCGCACAAGCTATGGCAAAAGCTTTTGGCATTTCAGATGATATAATTAAAAATGCTATTCATTCTTTTGAGCCGCCAGAGCATAGGCTTGAATACATATTAAGCATAGATAATATAAAATTTTATAATGATTCTAAGGCCACTAACCCAAATTCAACAATCCATGCATTAAATTCCCTTAAAGGGAGTATAGTTTTAATTGCTGGCGGCAAATTGAAGCAAACAGACTATGCAGAACTTAGACCGCATTTTAAAAATGTAAAATCTATAATTGTATATGGCGAAGCTTCTAACTATTTATCGGAAATTTGGGCAAATTTTAATGTTATTAAAGCGGATTTTAACGATATTGCAAAGCTTGCATTTAAAGAAAAAGCAGAAAATGTTTTGTTTTCGCCTGCTTGTGCAAGTTTTGATTTATTTGAAAATTTTGAAAAGCGTGGTTTAGCTTTTAAAGATTTAGTGAAAAATTTAGGAGGTGCAAATAAGTGATTGCAAGCCGCCCAACTAGTAGGCAAAGAAATAGGGAATCTAGTAACTCAAAAACTAACACAATATACGTTGGCAATTTAGATTATACTTTTCTAATTTGTACGATTATACTAGTCCTTTTCGGTATTTTAATGGTTTTCAGTGCTAGTTACTATCAAGCTTTTAATAATTCAAACGATAGATTTAGATACCTTATTCAGCAATCTTTTGCAGCGATTTTAGGAGCTGCAGTTATGTTAGTGCTTTCAAATATTAATTATAGATATTTCAAAAGATTTACTACACTCATTTATATAATATCAATCGTGCTTTCTATTTTAGTTCTTTTTATAGGTGCTGAACACGGAGGTGCAAGGCGGTGGATATTAATACCGGGTTTTGGTTCTGTCCAACCCTCGGAAGTTGCAAAAGTTGCTCTTATATTAAAGCTTTCGGCTGTTATATCTAGTAGAAAAAATATGCTAAGCACGCTTAAAGGGCATATGCACGCTTTAGTTATTATAGGCATACCAGTTGCTCTTATAGCTATAGAAAATTTTAGCACTGCTCTTATAGTCGGCATTGTTGGTGTTGGCATTGTGTTTGTAGCTAGCCCATTTACTTTAGTTTTCTTTGCTTTAGCAGGCTCTGGTGTAGTTGCTATAGTTTCTTACTTGGCTTTTTTCTCGGCTGGGTTTAGAGGGGCAAGGTTTGAAGCTTGGCTTAATCCTTTTGCCCCCGAACATAGTTTAGCGACTGGTTTTCAAACTGTGCAATCTTTGCTTGCTATAGGCTCTGGCGGGCTATTTGGGCTTGGGCTTGGGCAAAGTAGGCAAAAGCTCGGCTTTATTCCAGAAGCCCATAACGATATTATTTTTTCAGTAATAGTTGAAGAATTAGGAATAATAGGAGGGGGGCTTTTAATATTTTTATTTGGCGTTATCATTTGG
>WRFW01000042.1 GCA_009787435.1 Defluviitaleaceae bacterium | reverse complement strand
GTGCCTGTTGGCGATGCTATGCTTGGGCGTGTAGTGAACCCGCTTGGCGAGCCGATAGATAAAAAAGGCCCTATTATTACATCACACTATATGCCTATAGAGCGTGAGGCACCGGGTGTTATGACTCGTAAGGAAGTTACTGTCCCACTTCAAACAGGAATAAAAGCTATAGATTCTATGGTTCCGATTGGGCGTGGGCAGCGTGAATTAATAATAGGTGATAGACAAACAGGCAAAACCGCCATTTGTATAGATACTATAATAAACCAAAAAGGGCAAAATGTTAACTGTGTATACGTCGCTATTGGGCAAAAAGCTTCTACAATCGCTAGAACTGTTAAAGTTTTAGAAGATAACGGTTGTATGGATTTTACAACTGTAGTCGTTGCAACAGCTTCAGATACAGTTTCTTTGCAATATATAGCACCATATACTGGCGTTGCAATAGCCGAGCATTGGCTTTATAACCCGAGTTCATACGGCAAAGATACTTTAATTATTTATGATGATTTAAGTAAACATGCAGTAGCGTATAGAACACTTAGTCTTTTGCTTCGCCGCCCGCCGGGGCGTGAAGCGTATCCTGGGGATATTTTCTATCTTCATTCTCGTTTACTTGAAAGAGCAGTTCGCCATTCAGACGAATTTGGAGGCGGCTCTATTACTGCCCTCCCTATAATAGAAACTCAAGCAGGAGACGTTTCGGCATATATACCGACAAACGTTATTTCTATAACAGACGGGCAAATTTACCTTGAAGAGGGGCTTTTTAACTCTGGCGTTCGCCCTGCTATTAACCCTGGGCTTTCAGTTTCAAGGGTTGGTGGTAGTGCGCAAACTAAGTCTATGAAAAAAATATCTGGGCCAATTCGTATAGAACTTGCACAATATCGTGAACTTGCAAGCTTTGCTCAATTCGGTTCAGATTTAGATAAAACTACTCTTGAAAGATTAGAACAAGGGAAAAGAATTATCGAGATTTTAAAACAGCCACAATATAAGCCTCTCACAGTAGACGAGCAAGTCGTTTCTCTATACGCCGTTACTCGTGGCTATTTAAAAGATATTGAAGTAAATAATTTGCAACAATTTATTTCAGACTTGCTTAGCTACATTAAAGATAACCATTCAGACGTTTTAAACGGGCTTTCTACAGACGATAAACGCTTAGATGAAAAGCTTCCAAGCATTATTAACGATTTTAAAGCAAAAAGGGGATAGAAGCCTATGCCATCAATGATAGACATTAAAAGAAGAATGAAAAGCATTAAAGGCACAGGCCAAATGACAAAGGCAATGAACTTAGTCGCTTCTTCTAAGCTTAGCCGTGCTAAAAACAGGCTTTCTTCTAGCTTGCCTTTTTTCGTTGCTTCAAACCGACTTCTTTCGTATGCTATCCATACAGAAGAGGGGGCTAAACATCCGTTCGTTTATACAGAAAAAATAGATGAAACTAACCTTAAAACAGAAAAAATTATCTTAATTGCAATAGCGGGCGATAGGGGGCTTTGCGGTGGTTATAATGCAAACCTCATAAAAGAAGCTGGCAGGCTTGCAAGCGTAGGTGATGTTTCTGTTTTTACTGTAGGCAAAAAATGTACGGAATTTTTCAAACGTACTGGGTTGCCTATTTTAGGCAATATGCTAGGAATTTCAGAAGAGCCAACTTATGAAGATGCTAAAAAAATAGCATTAGAAATTATAAATGCTTATAATCAAGAGCCTGCAAGGGTCGTTTTAGTTTATACTTTCTTTGAATCTATAATGAGCTTTTTGCCACAATCCGCAAATATTTTGCCCCTTTCAAGAGAAGATTTTAAAATTCAGCCTAATTCAAGCTTGATTACTTATGAACCATCAATAGAAATCGTTATGAATGAATTAGTTGAAAGATATATAGCGGCAGAAATTTATGATGCACTTCTTGAAAGTGCAGAATGCGAGCAAGCAGCAAGAATGACTAGTATGGATGCAGCAACTAAAAACGCAAAAGATGCCTTAGAGGGTATGAGCCTAATTTATAACAGAGCTAGGCAAGCGGCAATTACTCAAGAAATCTCTGAAATTGTCGGCGGGGCTAGTGCTTTGTCTAGTTCTTAATAAGGGGGACTAATTATGCCTAAGTATGAATTAGAAAACATTCATAGATACATTGTTAGCATTTTAGAAATTGAAACTTTGAGCGACAGTGAAAAAGTTAAAATTTTACTCGAAGTTTCAAAGCAAATGTTAGACAAGGGGGATAAGTAAATGACAAAAGAAGAAAAAGCGTTACTTTTAACCATTTTGGAAGAAGAAAAATTTTCTGCTGAGGAAAAAGTAGAAAAAGTAATAAAAGCGATAAAGGATAAGGCGTAAATGGCAAAAGAGATAAACATTGAAAGGAGTGAGGAAAATCAAAACAGGAAGCTTAATACAAATAATTGGTGCCGTTGTAGACGTTCGTTTTGATGAGGGACACGTTCCCTCTTTAAATAACGCTATTTCTATTAAAAAAGGCATCGATGAACATGGTAAAGAAGACTTTCTAATTGCTGAAGTTAGTAAGCATCTAGGTGGCGATGTTGTCCGGTGTATAGCTATGACTGGTACAGAAGGGCTTAAACGTGGAATGCCCGCTTTTGACACTGGCTCTCCTATATCTGTGCCGGTTGGCGATAAAACCCTTGGGCGTATATTTAACGTTTTAGGCAAACCGATAGACGACGGCGAAAGCCTAACTTCTGAAGAGCATTGGAGCATTCATAGAAAAGCACCGAGCTTTGCAGAGCAAACGACTACAACAGAAATTTTAGAAACAGGAATAAAAGCGATAGACTTGCTTTGCCCTTATTCTAAAGGTGGTAAAATTGGTCTTTTCGGCGGTGCAGGTGTCGGCAAAACGGTTCTTATAATGGAGCTTATTACAAACATTGCTACCGAACACGGTGGTTATTCAGTTTTCGCAGGTGTAGGCGAAAGAACTCGTGAAGGTAACGACCTTTACCATGAAATGAAAGAAACAGGTGCAATAAATAAAACTGCATTAGTTTTTGGGCAAATGAATGAGCCGCCAGGGGCAAGAATGAGAGTAGCCTTAACAGGGCTTACTATGGCTGAATATTTTAGAGACACCCAAGGGCAAGACGTTCTTTTGTTTATAGATAATATATTCCGTTTTACTCAAGCGGGTAGTGAAGTTTCAGCACTTCTTGGGCGTATGCCTTCGGCGGTTGGTTACCAACCAACACTTGCAATAGAAATGGGTAAACTTCAAGAGCGTATCACTTCAACAAAAACTGGTTCTATTACTTCTATTCAAGCTGTATATGTCCCAGCGGACGACCTTACAGACCCAGCACCAGCAACAACTTTCTCTCA
>WRFW01000041.1 GCA_009787435.1 Defluviitaleaceae bacterium | reverse complement strand
CGTTTTCTTCTTTAAATAAAACTTCTGGTTTTGAAACTTGGAACTCATACCCCTCTCTTCTCATGTTTTCTATTAGTATAGAAATATGAAGCTCTCCACGGCCTGAAACTTTAAAAACTTCAGTTGAGTCTGTTTCTTCAACTAAAAGGCTCACATCTGTTGCTGTTTCTTTAAATAAGCGGTCTCTTAAGTGTCTGCTAGTTATAAATTTACCCTCTAAGCCTGCAAATGGGCTATTGTTAACTAAAAAGTTTACTGAAAGGGTCGGCGGTGATATTTTGGCAAAATCTATTGGCGTTGTATCTTCTAATGAGCATACAGTGTCGCCAATGTTTAATTCTTCTATACCAGAAATAGCTATAATAGATCCAAATTCAGCTTCTGAAACTTCCACTCTATTTAAGCCTTCAAATTCATAAAGCTTAGTAATCCGCACTTTTTTATTTTTAGTTTCATCATGTGCGTTAACTAATACTACTTCATCATTTAATTTTAAAACGCCGCTTTCAACTTTGCCAATTCCTATTCTTCCCAAATATTCTTTATGGTCTATAGTAGATACTAGCATTTTAAAATTTTCAGAAGAAGATTTTGGGGCAGGAATTTTTTCTAAAATGGTTTCAAAAAAAGGTATCATATTTGTTCCCTCTTTTGCAAGGTCTATTGAAGCAATTCCTTTTTTTGCAGAAGCAAATATAAATGGTGCATCTAGCTGTTCGTCTGTTGCATCTAATTCCATAAAAAGCTCTAAAACTTCGTCTATCACTTCTTCAACTCTTGCATCTGGCCTGTCGATTTTATTTACACAAACTACTACAGGAAGTTCTAAGCTAAGTGCATTTTTTAAAACAAACTTAGTTTGCGGCATTGGACCCTCAAAAGCATCTACAACGAGCACTACACCATCTACCATTTTTAAAACACGTTCCACTTCGCCTCCGAAATCGGCATGGCCAGGGGTGTCTATTATGTTAATTTTTATATCTTTATAATTTACTGCTGTGTTTTTAGAAAGAATAGTTATTCCACGTTCTTTTTCTATATCACCAGAGTCCATAACTCTTTCAGACACTACTTGATTTTGTCTAAATGTGCCGCTTTGTTTTAATATTTGGTCTACTAGTGTAGTTTTTCCATGGTCAACGTGAGCAATAATTGCAATATTTCTTATGTTCATTCTCGTTTTCATTAATATTAGTTCCTTATTTTCTATTCTCTCGGTTTTCTTCTTTGCCCTGTGTGCATTTTTGCACTAGCAGCAGGCTTATCAAGTTTTTTAATAGAAGATAGTGATTCTATTAAAGCTTTTTTTTGGTTTTCTTCACAAATTAAGCAAAGCTCACCTTTTTCAATTTTTTCAGAACATATTTTACAAGAAAGAATTTTTTCAACCATTTGAATTCTTCCCTCTTTAACATATTCAGTTATTCTTTTAGTGCTCACTTCTGTTTTTGTAGAAAGCTCTACTAGTGATATTCCAGGGTTTTCTCTTAAATAATCATATACTTTTTGATATGTTTCTTCATCTTCTCTAACGCAATCATCACAAAATTTATATATAGTTAAATTTGCAATTTTTCTGCACCTTGGGCAGTTTTTTAAAGCAGCTTGCATATTATTACACCTCTTAATATCCCCATTACAGGTGTTTTTTGATAATTTTTTTGTATATTAGCCAAGCTAAAGGGTTTGGTTGTATATTGAAACTTGGGCATTTTTTAATAAGAATTAGCGAACTGGTAAGCCAACAGCTTCTTTAACTTTATAAATTGTTTCTTTAGCTATGGCACTTGCCTTTTCGCTATTTTTAATTAAAACTTCTTTAATATATGCTTCATCTTTTATTAATTTTTCAAATTCCTTTTGGATAGGGCTTAGATCTTCAATTAAAGCTTCGCAAACTATCTTTTTAAAAGTGCCATAGTTTGCACCCTCAAAATCTTTTGTTGCTTCTTCTATAGTTTTTTTAGTAACCCCTGCATATATAGTTAAAAGATTGCTAACACCTGGTTTTTTTTCCACATCATAATAAACGCTTCCCTCAGAATCTGTAACGGCTCTTTTAATCTTTTTCGTTATAAGCTCTGGGCTATCTAAAATAAAAACAGAATCATTAGGCTCTTCAGAAGATTTAGACATTTTCTTTTCTGGATTTTGAAGCCCTTTTATTCTAGCAGTTAATTTTGGTGTTAATTTTTCTGGAATTTGGAAAATGTCGCCATAAAGGTTGTTAAACCTTATGGCTATATCTCTTGTTAGTTCTAAATGTTGTGTTTGGTCTTCACCGACTGGCACTATATTGGTTTGATATAATAAAATATCGGAAGCCATAAGCACAGGGTAAGCAAAAAGCCCTAAATTAACATTTTCTTGGCCTGTAGATTTATCTTTAAATTGAGTCATCCGGCTTAGCTCGCCCATATAAGCATAACAATTTAATATCCAAGCTAGTTCACTATGTTCTTTCACATCGGATTGGTAATAAATTATATTTTTTGCAGGGTCAAGCCCAAGGGCAATATAAAGGGTAACTATTTCAAATGAATTTCTTTTTCTTTCTTCTGGTGAAATTTTGCTAGTTAAAGAATGCAAATCGACTACTGAAAATATAGCCCTATAATCTTTGTGATAATCTACCCAGTTTTTCATTGCCCCTAAATAATTGCCAATAGTTAGCTTGTTAGTTGGTTGAACTCCGCTAAATACAGTTTTCATTAAAATTTCTTACCGACAACGTGTATGCGTATATTGTTAGTAGTTTTAGGTGTGTTAAGAGGCATACCAGAAACTATAACTATGCTAGAGCCGTTAGAAAGTCCTATTTCTTCTTGGGCAGCTTCTATAGCTTTTGTGTAAAGCTCTATTTGGTCTTCTGTTTTAGGTATTATTAAAGGAATTACTCCCCAAATTAAGCTTAGCTGGTAGTAAGTAACTTCATTTGGTGTAATTGCTACTATAGGTGCAAAAGGTCTAAACTTGCTCACATTTCTAGCAGAAAAACCAGAATAGCTGAAAGTGAAAATGTGGCTTGCATTTATATTTTCAGTTATAGAACTTGCCGCATAGCCTATAGCGTTGTGTATTGCCATATGGCTTTCACCCATATCTTCGCTTATAGAATGGTGGTAGTCTATAGATTCTTCAACTTTAAGAGCTATTTTATCCATCATTTTCACAGCTTCAATTGGGTATTCACCATTTGCAGTTTCGCCTGAAAGCATTATTGCATCTGTGCCATCAAAAATTGCATTTGCAACGTCGCTTGCTTCGGCACGGGTTGGTCTCGGTTTGCCGGTCATTGATTCTAGCATTTGCGTTGCTGTTATAACTGGC
>WRFW01000040.1 GCA_009787435.1 Defluviitaleaceae bacterium | reverse complement strand
CGGAAAAATGGGCATTCCACAGAGGGGGCTACTATATATTTAACTTTAGAGCCTTGCTCTCATTATGGGAACACCCCCCCTTGTGTAGATGCTATTGTAGATGCGGGAATAACTAGAGTAGTTATAGCTTCTAGCGACCCAAACCCATTAGTTAACGGTGCAAAATTTTTGCGTGCAAACGGTGTTTTCGTTACCGAGGGTATTCTTAAAGAAGAAGCAGACGCTATAAATAAACCATTTTTTTATTATATAAAAAATAAAATGCCATTTGTAGTAATGAAATACGGTATGACTTTAGACGGTAAAATCGCAACATATACGGGTGATTCTAAATATATTTCAAGTGTAGAATCTCTTACACACGTTCACCATTCACGCAATAAATATAGTGCGATTATGGTCGGCGTTAATACAGTTTTAGCAGATGACCCGCAGCTTACTTGTAGAATAGAAAATGGAAGAGACCCAATTCGTATTATTATGGACACAAACCTTAGAACGCCTTTAAACTCTAAAGTTGTGCGTAAAGGAACGATTATAGTAACTAAAAGTGAAGAAACGAAAGCCTTTGAAAATAGAGGTGTAGAAATTATAAAAGCAGACACATACAACATAAAAGATGTTTTATTAAAACTAGGAGAGCGGAAAATTGATTCTATTCTTTTAGAGGGCGGGGCAACTTTAAATTATTCTTTTGTTTCTGCTAAGCTTGTAAATAAAGTTTCTACTTATATCTCTCCTAAAATTTTTGGCGGCAAAGAAGCTTTTACCCCTGTTGCTGGTGAGGGAGTTTCAAGAATTTCAGAGGGCTTGCAGCTCAAAAATTTAACTGCAACACCTATAGGCTGTGATATTTTAATAGAGGGTGAAGTATGTTTACAGGAATAATTGAAGAAGTGGGCAAAGTTATAAATGTAACCACGGGCAGGGAATCTGCTGTGTTAGAGATTTCTGGAAACATAATCTTTTCAGATATGAAGCTAGGGGATAGTATATCAACAAACGGCGTATGTTTAACAGTTACTAGTTTTACAAAAAGTTCATTCAAAGCAGATGTTATGCATACTACTTTAAAAGCTAGCACCTTAGGTGAGCTTTCTGTAGGCAGTTTAGTAAATTTAGAGCGGGCAATGCAAGCAAATAGCCGCTTTGGCGGGCATATAGTTTCAGGCCATGTAGACGGCATTTCTACTATAAAAAGTATAACCCCTATAGGAAATTCTTTAGTGTACACTTTCATTGCAAATATGGAATTTTTAAAGTATATGGTTCCTAAAGGCTCTATAGCTATAGATGGTATAAGCCTTACTATCTCAGATATTGCAGAAAATAGCTTTTCAGTGAGCATAATACCGCATACGGCAAAAGAAACTGTGCTCGCAAATAAAAAGCCAAATGATAAAGTTAATATAGAGTTAGATATTTTGGGGAAATATGTAGGCAGGCTTTTAAGCTTTGGGGCTAAAAAAGAAACTATCACTCAAGATTTTTTGGAGAAACACGGCTATAAATAGCCCAAGACATTTTTTAAAATCACCGCAGGTGTTTAGAGAGGCATAACAAATGAAAGACTTTAAAAATGTGATAAATGCCATTGAAGATATTAAAAATGGCAAAATGATAATAGTAACAGATGATAAAAATAGAGAAAACGAGGGAGACCTCGTATGTGCGGCTAGGTATGCTACACCTGAAAATATTAATTTTATGGCTAAATATGCTAAAGGTTTAATATGTATTCCAATGGATTCAAATACTGCAAAACGCCTAAATTTAGATTTAATGGTATTAAACAATGAAGACCCGCACCAAACCGCTTTTACAGTTTCTATAGACCATGTGAATACTGGCACAGGCATTTCTGCTTTTGAACGTTCCTTAACTTCTATTCACTGTGCCAAATTAGATGCAAAGCCAGAAGATTTTAGAAAGCCCGGGCATATGTTCCCATTAATCGCAAAAGAATATGGCGTTTTAAAACGTCCAGGGCACACTGAAGCTACTGTTGATTTATCAATTTTAGCAGGGCTTGAGCCAGTCGGTATATGTGTTGAAATAATGGAAGAAGACGGCACAATGATGAAAAATGATGGGCTTCTTAACTTATCTAATCAGCACAATTTAACGATGATAAGCATTAAAGAGTTAATAGAATATAGAAAGCATACGGAGCTATTAATTGAAAAAACTTCTGTTTCAAAAATGCCAACCAAATATGGTGAATTTATAGCCCACACATTTGTAAGCAAAGTTACAGGTGAGCACCATGTTGCTCTAGTTAAAGGCGAAGTTTCAAATAAAGATAACGTTTTATGCCGTGTTCATTCTGAATGTTTAACGGGTGATGCTTTCGGCTCTCTTCGCTGTGATTGTGGCCCGCAATATGCTTATGCTATGGAAAAATTAGAAGCAGAGGGGGCAGGCGTTTTATTATATATGCGGCAAGAGGGGCGTGGCATAGGGCTTGTAAATAAGTTAAAAGCATACGAACTTCAAGACGGCGGCTTAGATACATTAGAAGCAAACCATGCCTTAGGGCTTCCTGGAGATGCTCGTGAATATTATTTAGCTGGGCAAATTTTGCGTGAATTAGGTGTGAAAAGTATAAATCTTCTCACTAACAATCCAAGTAAGATTGACGGTTTAGAGTCGGTCGTGCAAGTTAGAGAGAGAGTTCCAATAGAAACCGAGAGAGATGAAAACAATATACAATATTTAAAAACTAAGCAAAATAAAATGGGGCACATATTAACAGGTTTATAAAAAATCTTATAGATTTATATAAACATAGCCAAGCTGCAAACTTGGCTAAAGGAATACTTGTGCTATCATTGGTGAACTAAAAATTGCTAAAGGCATTTTTAGAAATATCCAATTTTAAAAAAGGAGATATTTATATGAAAAATTTTAATTTAATAGAAGGCAATTTTGATGCAAAAGGAATGAGGATAGGCATAATTGTCGGTCGTTTTAATGAGTTTATTACTAGCAAACTTTTAGGCGGGGCAACAGATGCACTTTCAAGACTAGGTGCAGACGAAAAAGATATTACAATAGCATGGGTTCCAGGTGCTTTTGAAATTCCGCTTGCAACTAATGTGATGGCTGGAACTAAAAAATATGATGCTGTAATTTGTTTAGGTGCTGTTATAAGAGGAAGCACAACACATTATGATTACGTATGTAGTGAAGTGGCGAAAGGAATTGCTTCTGTTTCATTAAATACGGGTGTGCCGGCTATATTTGGTGTACTAACTACAGAAAGTATAGAACAAGCGATAGAAAGGGCGG
>WRFW01000039.1 GCA_009787435.1 Defluviitaleaceae bacterium | reverse complement strand
CCCAAGAAGCAGTGCTTATAGGGTAAAGAGAATTAACAATAGTTGCCGCTAGAAACCACCAAAAATTTTGTGATAAAGCCCATATTAAAACTGGTATTCCCCAAGAAACTACATCAAAAATGAAAAGAGTTTTTCGCCTGCCTAGTTTATCTGTAATTATTCCTGCTAAAAGTGAAATAGGAATTTTAATAAAACCTTGTATAGTTAGAAGAAGCCCTATTTGCCAATCAAGCACACCTAGATAAAACATATATACTGCAGCAAAAGGGGCATATAAATTAAAAGGTATACTCCACATGGGCTCTGTCCAAATACAGGCTCTTTTATTCCCTTTTAAATTTAACAGTAGTTTAAACAAAATTTACCTCCTCATTTGTTTGAATATACTTTTACTATTTATGAAAATCCCTCTGCACATCTTCACTTTTCATACCGCCGCCGCCAACACCAACTATATGTGAAATTTAGCTAAGAATAAATTTTGTAATTTCCACTAAGTGCCATCATCGCAAAGATATATAGTAAATTATCATAATATCTTCTGTTGCCTAGTCTAGGGCTGCTATTCCATAATTTTTGCAAAAATTTACTGCCTAATTCATTTTCAACGATTATTGCCGACACCCCCAGTGTTGCTAATAAACCTAAAGGATGCAGCACGCCTAGCGGTTTGCCATCTATCTCTGTTACCTGCTCTTCTGGCTTTGCTGGTGTACCGTCTATATGACAAACAGTGTCTAATCTTTCTTCTATGCTGAACCAATTTAATATAGCATTAGCTTGTGCTTTATGAAAATCTGAAGCACCAAACCATAAAGCATCTAATGCTATATTTGCACCTGTTCTATAAGAATCGCTGTAAAATAAATGATGATTTCTTAAATTATAAGGTTTACCATCATAGTCTGCATATTCTGCCGATAAACCAGTTAAAGGATGGCAAGCTTTTTTTAAATACTCACGGCTTGCGATAGCAGCTTCTTTAAAAAATTCTTTATCTTTTTCATTACCCCATAAAGAAAATAATTCATAAAAGTGTGGTAGGTGATAAGAGGGGTCTGAGATTTCCATATTTGGAACAAACTTTATTAATTTATTATTTGGGTTAAACATTGGCTCTTTATTATGAACCATAGCATTTAGTATATCCTTAGCGTCTTGTTTATAATCAAATTCTGTGCTGTGCCATTTATTAGATGCAAAAAGAAGCGCCATTGAAAAAAATTCTTCACCATCTGGTGCTGGTCCTGTGCTGTTTAGTGTACCATCTAATTGGGCACTCCAACCGAAATAGCCTTTATTATCTCCCTCTTTTATTAGCATATATTTTTTAGTCCACCGCCATATACGGTCAAAAATATCTTGCCTATCCATTTGAAGAGATATCATCATTCCATAACTTTGCCCCTCCGAACGGACATCGCTGTTTCCTGTATCTACCATATAGCCATAATTTTCTGTGCCCTTAGTTTCTTCATGATATATACGGTCTTCACTGAAAAATATTGTGTTAAAATCTTTTTCTAGCCTTTGTTGTGCTTCTTCTTTGCTTATACCTATTCTTTCAAAAAAATTTGGATATGTTATTTTGTTTAAATTCATTTTAAATCTCCTATTTGTATATTCAATAAATTGTGTGAATAAATAAATCTATAAATTCATCATTGAGCCCCGCTTAAATATTTTTATAAAGGTCTATCAAGAACACCCATAAATAAAGGCAAGCCTATATATTCACAAAAAATAATATAAATAAAAGGGCGGTCAAAAATTAGAGATTTTTCTGAAACATTAAGAGATTCAGCCCAAATCTCAACAGTAGTTACCGCTGCTGCTTCTGTTCCGCGTCTATCTACTATTATTCTTGTATCTTGAAAAACACGAGATATGAAAGGATTATCAGTAAAGCCAACCCCTTGCTCAATTAAACCAAATAAATCTGCTGAATGCTCGTCAAAAGCGAGATTCAAGCCCATTGATTGTAAAATTGAATTTAAAGTTATATTAAAGCTTTTATCAAACTCTGGAAGAGCAACTTCAATCATTGAGCGTTGCAAACTATTAAGTATATTTTCTAAGTTAAAATTAAGCCTTCGCACTTCGGTTTCATCTATTGGGGAAATTAGCAACATAAATGTTTGATTATCATTATATGATAATTTAACAGCTTTATAGTTTTCATTAACTGTATGGTATATCCAATCTGTAGTTTGTATAAAACTAGCATTAATACTTGTGCTATTTGCTAAGTTAAAATTCCGATTTGTAGTTTCCATTCTATTCTGCCAAACACCAAGAAAATAGAGGGTATTAATTAAATACATTACAGTATCTTGGGAAATTGAATCTAAAATTTCTTGAATTAAACCCATTGTATTTTCATATACCCAACTATTTATTTCATGAACAGTTAATTCATTTCTAAAATCACGAGAAAATGGCAATTCACCAAAATAACGTTTTATTTTTTGTGAAAATTCATAATTAATAGGTAATTCCTTATCAAACCAAACAGAATTAGCAAGGTGTAAATAAGTATCACCATTAGTATTCATTAAGCCATTTTTAATTTGCCATAAATATGGTGCTAATTTATTTGCTTCCATTCCTAAAAGCTCATTAAATTCTTCTGCTGTTTCATTTTGAGCACCAAGGGCTACCATTGCAAGTGCATAATAAAGAGACAACGGCGAAACAAATGGATTTTCTTCTCTTTCTTCTAAAACTGCTAAAAAAATATTTGAAGAAAAATCATTAATAATATTTTGTAAGCTTGGCGAAAATTGATAAAAGCTTATTGGTGGATAAAACTGTGTTGGTGGGGTTTCTATATTATTTTCTAAATTACTATAGCCGCAAGCAAATAAAAATAAAATCGGAAATAAAAGTGATATAGTTTTTTTCATACAAGCTCCTTTCTTTTTAATATAAAATATTTTACTAGTTATTATCTCCTAAAAATATATTTACAGCCCTAAATCTAGTAAATTTTTCTTACTCCCATTCAACAGTTGCTGGCGGCTTCGGGCTAATATCATAAACAACCCTACTCACAGGCAATTCATTTGTTATTTTCATAGAAATTGATTTTAAAACATCATGTGGGACTGGAAAATAATCAGCAGTCATAAAATCCTCTGTTATAACAGCTCTAACAGCAACTACCGGGTCATAAGTTCTTGCGTCTCCTTTAACGCCTACTGAAAGGGTATCTGTTAACACGGCGAAATATTGCCCTGGTTTATTCTCTAACTTGTCCAGTTCTTCACGAACGAAAGAA
>WRFW01000038.1 GCA_009787435.1 Defluviitaleaceae bacterium | reverse complement strand
AGGTCCAATTTTTGATTTAGTTCATATCTCAGGGCTTTTGGCAGTTTTATTTGCTCCTTTTGCAGGCTTTTTTGTAGCTAATTACGGTGTTG
Organism: Defluviitaleaceae bacterium; assembly: GCA_009787435.1. Classification (GTDB taxonomy): domain Bacteria; phylum Bacillota; class Clostridia; order Lachnospirales; family UBA5962; genus WRFW01. The sequence goes on along the minus strand of WRFW01000038.1, from coordinate 3,183 downwards.
TGCCTGTAGTTAGAACTATTTACATAATCGCATTTATAGTTATGAATTTAAAATTTGTTCTCACTTATATATTTACTTATGAAACTGAAAAAGGCAAGCAAAAAATGGCTGAAACGAAAGACGTTCGTATATCAAAGCTTCTTTATAGCTATAAAGATGTAATAAAAAAAATATTTAAATCAAGACCGATGATAAGAGCTTTGAGCTTGCAAACTTCTATAAATATTATAAATGTAGTTATTTCTACTTTTTTTGCACTTTATATTACTCAAAATTTAGAGATTGGAAACGAGTTTCTAGCCTTTTTCCCAATTATAAGTGCAGTAATACAAATGATATTTTTATTTTTTGTTCAGCAAAGGCTTAATAAATTTAAATCAAGAAATATTATGTTCGGTGGAATTTTGCTTTATATTATCGCTATACTATCTTTAATGCTTTCACCTGCTCAAAATTTATTTTTTATAGGAACTTATGTTTTATTGCAAGCAACTGCTAACGGGCTTCTTCAGCCACGCATACAAGCAATAAATGCAGCAGCTATAGACCCAAATGATAGAGCTAGAATACGTTCTATTTTTATGGCACTATCACTAGGAGTTACTGCTCCTTTTGGAATTATAGCAGGAAATTTGTCTGAATTAGATAGACGGTTTCCATTTTTATTAATTATAGCACTGCTGTTATTTATGATTTTTCAAAATGTTAAGAGAAAGTAAAATTAAATCCTAGGTATGAGTTAGTGTTGGCTATTGAAGAGCTAAATATATTTGGAAATGCTAATCTCAATTGATTAAAAATAGATAAGAAATTCTAAATAAGTTATACTTTTTAATCAAAGCGTAATTTAAATGGCAGATTAATTAAACCATAAAAATTTTTTAAAAAATATAAATTAGGTGGGAATAATATGAAAGCTGATAATGTGCCTTTAAGGCAATATTTAGAACCAAGTAATAGAATTTTTATAATACCGCTATATCAGCGGTATTATAATTGGGCTGAAAAACAATGTGAACGACTATTTTTAGACGTTATAGAAACTATTAAAAACAAAAATAGACATTTTTTAGGTGCTATAGTATATAAACTAGGCGGAGATGCAACATATCAAGAACATATTTTAATAGATGGGCAACAAAGAATAACGAGTGTTTCTTTACTATATTTGGCTTTATATTCTATTATGGCTGAATATGATAACAACTATGCAGATTATGAAATACTATATAAATTTATTAAAAATAGAAATCCCAAACACGAAAATTTTAAAATTAAGCTACAACCAATTGAAAGAGATAAAAAAGTTTATAATGAACTTTTGCTAGATTTGAAAAGGTCTCAAAATTCTTCCAACATATACGATAATTATTTAGCATTTAAAAAAATGATTGAAGAAAGCTATTATCAAGTTGAAGATATTTTTGAATCTATTAGTAATTTAGACATAGTTTATATAGAGCTTAATGAAAATGAAAACCCTCAAAAAATATTTGAAAGTTTAAATTCTAAAGGTTTAAAATTATCTGGCGGAGATTTGATAAGAAATTATCTTCTAATGGGGCTTATTTATGACGAACAAAAAAGATTATACGAAACATATTGGGAAAAACTTGAGGAAAACGTAGGAACTAATAATATTGATGATTTTGTAAGATGTTACTTAACTATTAAAACAGGTCAATTTCCAAAAAAAGATTTTGTATATGAAGAATTTAAATCTTATTGTGAAAAAGATAATCTAATTAACAATCTAATTATAGAAGCTATCTTGAAATCTCTTTATTACTATTCTATATACTACAATTGGTGTCTTAATAAAAATAGCCCTTTTTCTAATATTAATAGCCGAATAGAAGTATTTCATGAACTGAGGCAGGGCGTTGTGTTTTCTTTTTTAATATCTATATTTTATAAATTTGATAGAACTAAAGAAGTTTCCGAAGAAGAAACTATTAAAATTCTTGATTTTCTAGTCTCATATGTTTTTAGAAGAATAGTTTGTCGAAAAGCTAGCAACGGACTTAATAAAGTTATTGGAAATATATCTCATGAATATGATGTAGAGCACCAAAAAGATTATTATATCTTTGTATGTCAAAATATTTTTTCAAGAAAAGGTAGTGCTGCTATGCCAAATAATGATGAATTTATGAGAGATTTTATAAATTTAGAAGCCAAGGAACCAAAATATATTTTAGAAAATTTAGAAAAGTATTTAAATAGGGAGCCGGTTAACTTTAAAAATATTCAATTAGAACATATAATGCCTAGAAAGTTAACTTCTGATTGGCAAAAGGAATTAGGAGAGGAATTTAAAGAAATTCATAATAGTTTTTTAAATAATATTGGCAATTTAACTTTGACTGGGTATAATCAAGAAATGTCAAACAAAACATTTGATAAAAAGGAAGATTATTTTAAAGATTCTAGTATTAAAATTACTAAACAATTGTCAGATTATAAAAAATGGAATAAAGAAAGTATATTAAATAGAGCAACTTATTTTTTTGAAATAGCTAATAAAATTTGGCATTACCCAGAAGATATAGAGCCTTTAGAAGGTGTCATATCCGGTGAAGAATATAGCATAACGGATGATGTTAGAGTATCTGGTAGCAAAGTAAAGAAAATATATATTGGAAATAAAGAAGTTTCTATAAAATCATGGCGAGAAATGGTTATAGTTTTATCTGAACATGCTTACACTTTAGATAAAGAGCATTTTAGAATTAATTGCGGAGCTGGTAAAATTTTAAATTTTTTAGATTCTACACAAATAGGTAGATCAAAAGAAATTTTAAATAGTGGATTTTATTTAAGATACGATTATAACGCTCAAGTCCTACTTTCTTTTTGTAAAAGAATTTGCGAAGTTTTTCAAATAGAAGATGATGTTAGTTATATTTTAAGTTAGTTTTAAGGAGTAAGGTAAGTATAAAAATGACAGACAAACAAAACATAAGAAATTTTTCAATAATAGCCCATATAGACCATGGCAAAAGCACTCTAGCAGATAGGCTTATTGAAAAAAGTGGTGTGCTCACAGCTAGGGAAATGCAAAGCCAAGTTCTAGACAATATGGACATAGAGCGTGAAAGAGGCATAACTATAAAAGCCCAAGCCGTTCGCTTAGTTTATAAAGCAAAAGATGGGCAAGAATATATTCTTAATTTAATAGAC
>WRFW01000037.1 GCA_009787435.1 Defluviitaleaceae bacterium | reverse complement strand
TAGTTTCATTTATGTGGAAATTTAACAAAGCAGGGGCAAAGCCTGCAAAAGCACTTCCAAAACCCATTGCAGCCATAGTAACCATATTAGCGACGAAAGCAATACCTATACCAGTGGCAGGCAACCCAAATTGGTTTAAAATAGCACCTATTAAAACGCCTTGAAAAAGCTCTATCCCTTTTTTGCCGCCCTCATTTCCGGCTTCTAAAATTTTTGCAGAAGCGGTTGCCATTGGCCAAGAGCCGTTAGCAGGAAAAATGCTAGAGTCAAATAGTTTGTAAGTAGAAAATACACTTATTATACTGCCTATTAATATGCCTATAGAAAGCGGAATAATTAAATCGGTTCTATTCATTATAAAGACCATAGCAACGCCTACAAATGCACCATTTGCAGCTGAAAAGCCTGCGGCAGAAGCTATGCTCATTATATAATTTTGTCTTTCTAAATCTCTATATTTTTTTAGAAGCTCTAAAGGAATTCTAGCTATAATCATTATTAAAATGCCAGTAATTAATGATGTGTTTGGTGCTGTGCCAAACATGCCCATTATTTGCATACAAATAGCAGCAGAAAATATAGCTAGAATTATACCTATTATTAATACGCCTGGTTCATATATTGAAACTTTTTTCATAAAAGCTCCTATTAATATAATAAATTATGATAGCTGTCAAATAGATTTAGGCATTGCTTTTTAACTATTTGCAACTATCATAATTTATTTAAGTAAGATAAGCTGAATATATATTTTATCTTATTGATAAACCGCTCGCTTCAATATCTTTTGCAAATGTTTTTACTGTGTCTAAACTTATTTCAAATAAATCTTTACCCATGCCGCCTAATTTTGAGATTACTGCTGGCGGTGCTGTTATTATATCTGCCCCTATTTCATCTGCTTGGATTACATTGTAAAGCTCTCTTGTGCTTGCCCAAAGTAATTCTGTGCCTTGCTTAGTATCACAAATTTTCCTAGCTTCTTTCATTATAGGAAGCGGGTCAAACCCGGCATCTGCTATTCTTCCTGCAAAAACTGAAACTAAGTTGCTAGTACCTTCAGCAAAAGCTTCCACTGTATCTTTCACTTGGTCTATAGTTAATATTGCTGTTATATTTAGCTTGTAACCTTTTGCTGAAAGTTTTTTAATAAGTTCTTTTGTGCTTTCGCCTTTAGTATTTATTATCGGTATTTTGATATATACATTTTCGCCAAAACTATTTATTATTTCCGCTTCTTTTTCCATTGTTTCTAAATCATCTGCGAAAACTTCAAATGATATAGGGTATTTAAGCTTTGTTAAAGCTTCTTTTGCAAATTCATTGTAGTTTTTAACGCCTGCTTGTTTCATTAAGCTTGGGTTAGTAGTAAAACCTGTAACAAAGCCGCCTGCTTCTGCTTTCAGCATATCTTCAATATTGGCACCATCTGCATAGATTTTAACTTTCAAGTCTTTTACGTTCATTAATTGCCTCCGAAAATTTTTGAATTTTTATTATACTATTCTATTCTACCATTAAAATACTTCATAGTCAATATGTTTCTAGCTTCACTAGTTTTTAATTTAGAACCTTATATAAAGTGCAAGCTTTAGTATAAAATGGCTTATGTTTAATGCCACACAGCAGTTGGCTATAGTTTGGCTTCAAAATTATATTTTTCTTTCTCTTTTAAATAAGTTAGAAGTCCTTTGTGGAAAAATAAATCTGCAATTATTTCCTGTATGTTAGCTTCGGATATTTTGTAGTGGGAAAGTTGCATAGCATAAATTAAGCAAGTTAATATAGATATTCCTATGTTTGCATTGCCTTTAAAGCCTGCATATAAATTGCCATGTGCAAAAATATTTCTTTGCTTTGCAACATCTTTAGCGATACGCTCCAAACTGTAAGTCTTTTTATTTTCACTGCATATGTAGTTCGCAAACAATTCAATTGTGTTTTTATGCTCAGTAAGAGCGAATGCTATTTTATTAGCTAGTGTATTTTTCTTAAAGTTTGTGCTTTCAAAAAGTTTAGGAACTTTCTTTCCATATTTTCTTTTATATTCATATTCAAAAGCGGCACAAACTAATATAAATCTGCTCACATCTTTGCTAAAATTATTTTCAAAGTTTGTTTGATTTTCGATATGGTCAAGATATTCATTGTAATATATAGGTATGTGATTTAAATATATATTTTTATCAATTATATCTTGAAAAATATCGCTTAAAGAGCCTGCGATTAAGCTATATACTATTCTTCTTTTGTGTGTTTCTTCGTTGTTTATAATTTGCACATTATTTTGATATTCTATTATTTGCCCTTTTTCTTCTTTGTCTGTAATTAAATTAACTTCTTTTACTGCTATACTTCTTTTGTAGCACAAAAAATATATTAGCTCCATGGCTTTATAAAGCAAGTTTATTATAAATTCATAATCTTCGGTTTTTTGGAAAGAAAAATTCAAAATTGGCTCTAATGTGAGTGGTGTTTCTGCTTCTGAAAGTTTTAAGCTTCTTCTTACTCTAAAATCTATAGCTATATTAATATTATTAGCTTTTACTTTGCCAACTTCTAAATTTGTTTCTTCATATGATTTAGAAGCCACAGTAAACACACCCGTTTCTAAATAATCTTCATACACATTGTTAAAATCAATGGCGTTTTTTAAATTGTATATTGAATTTAATTCTGCTGCACATATTGATATGGACTTTATATATTTGCTTTGCCCTAGTTCTATAATTCTTATAAGTTCAATTTGGTGTGGGTATAAAATAAATTGTTTTAAAATTTCTCTTTTCGGAAAAAATACTAAATATTTGCCTGTAAATTCATCTTTTCCGATTAGATATTTTGTTTCTATTTGCGGCGATGAATTGCAGCCCTCAATTTGTTTAATCTCTACTTGTTCTTTTTTAGGCTTTATAAATAAAGTTTTATTTACAAGCTTAAAGTCATATAAGTTGTCTTTAAATGTTAGTTTTCCAGTATACATTTTTTGCTCCCGAAAAAATTATAAAAAATTTCTTTAATAACAATTTTATCACATATTTTAAATCACCGCAACATTTTTTTGTTGCAATGGTGCCCCACAATATGTTATAATAGGTATATATAAAATCCAATTAAAATGGCTGTTAGAAAGCAGAAAATTAAAATGAAAAAAACTTATGAGCAAGCACTTAAAAGGCTAGAAGAAATAACAGAAATGATGGAAGCCCCAGCTACAGAGATTGAAAAATTATCAAATCTTTATAAAGAAGCAACTGAGCTTGCTTTGTT
>WRFW01000036.1 GCA_009787435.1 Defluviitaleaceae bacterium | reverse complement strand
TCGATTGATTACAATCAGAAGGCGCGGCCCTTTTTTAAATGCGAGGGATATTTTCATCTTTGACTCTTCGTATTTTTCTGATACAATTAAAAAAATACAAAACATAAGTTTCAACTTTTATCTCGTACAGAAATTGTTAAAAGTTTAGGAGTGGATAACATGCTTACTTATAAAGCGGGCGATTTTATCAAACGAGAACGAGAAAGAAGGGGGATCAGCCAAGAAGATTTGGCAGAGCCCCAAATGCGGCGCGAAACCCTCTCTAAAATTGAAAGAGGGGCAGTCGCTCCTTCTAAGAAAAATTTGGATATTTTATTAGAAAAGCTAGGCTATAATGCTAATAATCTTCCTTATTTGCTTCTTGACGCAAATACAGTTAAATTTCAAGAAACCACCCAATTGATCGATACTTATTTAGGTGGCGGTCAAGTTAAAGAGGCGGAGCCATTAATTAAAGAGTTGGAACAAAATAGCAAATTTATGAAGAGCATTGTTAATCAACAGTATTTAGTATGTGTAAAAGCTGCAAGTTTGCTTGTAAAGAACGGAGATAAAAAAGAAATTGAAGCTTTATTAGAGCAAGCGATCGCATTGGGCAATCCTGAATTTAGTCCCAAATATCTTAAAGACTATTATCTATCAGCGTATGATTTAAGGGCGATTACGATGTTAGCTTTTCAATATGCGCAAAACGGTAAGCTAGAACAGTCTATCAATCTCCTTGAAACCCTCTTAAATAGCGTAGAAGAAAAATGCTTTGATAAGATTGAACTGGGCAGGCATTATCCATATCTAGCATTTAATTTAAGTAAACGATTATTTATAGCGAAAGAATATAAAAAAGCCATTACCTGCTGCGAAAAGGGAATGGCTATGTGTAAGAAAACTAGTTTATGGGATTTTTCACCATTATTAGCGATGAATAAAATTTATTGTTTGTATGAACTAGGAGAAATAGAAAAATGTAAAGCTATGGTTTACGAGATTTATTACACTTTAGGGCATTTTGAATATATAACTCAAAAAGCCAATCTAAAGAAGTTCGCTCTAACGAAGCTAAATATGGAGTTAAATTAAAAACTGCCTGTTTCAGTAAAATAGGCAGTTTTTAAATACACTTTATAAGAAATAAAAAATTATGTCTTTTTTAAAATACAAAAAAGTTGCGGATTGATATATCTATAGCAAATCACCTATAGCATCAACTATACAGTTCAAAAACACTTAAAAATTTAGGAGGAGATAAGATGTTTACTTACAAAGCGGGAGATTTTATTAAACGAGAACGAGAAAGAAGGGGGATCAGCCAAGAAGATTTGGCAGAACCTCAAATGCGGCGCGAAACCCTTTCTAAAATTGAAAGAGGGGCAGTCGCTCCTTCTAAGAAAAATTTGGATATTTTATTAGAAAAGTTAGGCTATAATTCTAATAATCTTCCTTACTTGCTTCTTGATGCTAATACTGTTAAATTTCAAGAAACCACCCAATTGATCGATACTTATTTAGGTGGCGGTCAAGTTAAAGAGGCGGAGCCGTTAATCAAAGAACTAGAACAAAATAGCAAATTTATGAAGAGCATCGTTAATCAACAGTATTTATTTTGTGTAAAAGCTGCGAGTTTGATTGTAGAAAACGAAAACAAGAAAGAAATTGAAGCTTTATTAGAACAGGCAATCGCAATGGGAAATCCTGAATTCAGTTCTAAATATCTTAAAGACTATTACTTGTCGGCATATGATTTAAAGGCAGTTACGATGTTAGCTATACAGTACGCGAGAGATGGAAAGCTTGAGCAGTCCATTGAGCTACTTGAAACTCTCTTAAATAACGTAGAGGAGAAGTGCTTTGATAAGATTGAACTGGGGAGGCATTATCCGTATTTAGCATTTAACTTAAGTAAACGATTATTAGAGGCGAAAGAATATGAAAAGGCTATTATTTTTTGCGAGAGAGGAATGGCCATGTGTAAGAAAACGAGTTTATGGAGTTTTTCGCCACTATTAGGAATGCATAAAATTTATTGCTTATATGAACTAGGGGAACTAGAAAAATGCAAAGACCTTATTCATGAAATTTATTATACTTTAGGGCATTTAGGACGCGACTTAGAAAAAGCTAATCTAAAAAAGTTTGCTCAGAAGAAACTAGAGATGAAGTTGAATTAAAACTGTCTATTTCAGACGATAACAGAAGTTAATATCAAATTTTAGCCCAAGAAGATTCTTTATCTTTATGATTTCTTTAGAAAAGGTATGGAAAGAAATTTGTGAGCAAATTCTCGAAATCGGCTATTATTGCAAATAGCAAAAAAAAGAAAATATTTACCAAATATCCTTGTATTGTATAAAATAAACGCTTTTTGTCTGTGACTTTTGAAGCACATCGTGTACCTCAAAAGTCACAGACAAAGAATAATTTTCTTGATAGAATGTAATGGTAGCTTAGTTACTAACATTTATTTAAATTACAAAAAATCAGGCTTTCTTAGCCTGATTTTTTATTAAATTGGAGGGACGTTATGAAGAAAATAGTTTGCGTCATCTTTGGGATTACCATGGTATTAAGTTTGTTGAACGTTTTTATTGAATTGAACAATCGCTTGTCTTTAGAGTTTTTATTTCATAAGAACCAACATAGCATTGAAATTGATTTGGATCCCTTTGAGAATCCTGATTTAAATTTTAGGGAAATAGTGGACCATCTTTTAAGATTTTCAGAAGAAAACGATGTAGTTATTTTAAACTATGTATTATTAGGGGAGACGGAAATCAATATTTACACGTCTAACTTTCCAGATTATAGCCGGATACAGCTTTTAGAAGGAAACTATCCAGAAGGCAGTCAATTTTTGTCTAATCGGAAGTTAGGCCTAGATAGGAGCTTCCAATCGGGACAAATTGCTTTTCCTTTTTCCAACTGGAACATTAGAATTTATCAGATGGAACAAGTGGCCAATGTGGGGTTTGGCTCCCGTACCGTCTTTCATTTGCTAGATGCTAGCGATGAAGTTGCCCACTTATTTATGGAAGAATTCTCTATCTATAACGAAACGTTTTTGTCTGAAAGTTGGCAAGCGGATTTTTTGAGGGAAGGCTTAGGTTTTCATTTGACGAATGGCCAGTCAGAAAGTTGGCTCGATGTTTTGAGCGCGCCTTTGGGAACGGCTTTGTTTTTCTCTTATTTAACGTTGTTTCTAGCCGTTATTTTGTATTTGATGAAGCAACGGCAACGGTTTTTA
>WRFW01000035.1 GCA_009787435.1 Defluviitaleaceae bacterium | reverse complement strand
CTGCCTATAGAACCAAAAAAGATATTGCAAAATTTTATTATTGCCGTTTTTTTAGAGTTTACTATAATCGTATTTGAATTTTCCATATACACCATTATATCAAACTTTTTAAAAAATTACAAGAAAAATTTTTTTAGAAAGATACCCAATTTATGAAATTTTACTTAAAGTAAGTAATGCTATATTAATAAGCTAATAATAGCTGCGACTTATTAAAAATCAGCGGTTAAAATCATTTACTAGCTATTATTAGCTCATTACTTAATATTAAGTATTAACTAGTCGCTCCCTCTAATGCTATTTCCATCATATCTAAAAATGCTGTTTGCCTTTCTTCTGGGCTTGTAACTTCGCCGCCAATAATATCTGATATTGTTAAAATTGTGCCTGCTTTTTTCCCTAAAAATGCCGCATTCATAAATAATGCTGCAGCTTCCATTTCTACTGCCAAAATTCCTATCTTACGCCACCTCTCTAAAGCTGTTTCATCGGCATCGTAAAAAATATCACTCGTTAACACGTTTCCAACTATATAATTTTTATTTAAATTTTTAGAAGCATTCACTAAGCTTTCAATAACTTCAAAGCTTGCTACAGCTGAATAAGTGCCGGGCAAGTTATATTGCGAAGCAAAATTACTATTAGTAGAAGCCCCGCTAGCGATTATAACATCTTTAAGGTTTAAACTTCTAGCCATTCCACCAGCAGTGCCAACTCTTATTATAGTGTTCACATCATAAAATTTAAAAAGTTCGTATGAATAAATGCCTATTGAGGGTGCACCCATTCCAGAGCCTTGAATGCTTATCTCTTTCCCTTTATATTTGCCAGTGAACCCTAGCATTCCTCTAACTTCATTATATTTCGTAACTTCTGTTAAAAAAGTTTCTGCTATAAATTTTGCTCTTAAAGGGTCGCCAGGCATTAATACTGTTTCTGCTATTTGCCCTTTTTTTGCGTTTATGTGTGGTGTCATATTTTTCTCCTATTAGTTATTATTATTTTTTTTAATTCCAACATATTTTTATTACAATAGTTGGTATGTCTAAAAACTCTTTCTAGCCGTTTCTATCTAACCCTTGAAAAGTCTAAAGAATGGTCTAAATTTAACTTACTTTTCTAAAAACTTGACAGCTTTTAGAGGCACTTAATTATAGCATATCTTTGAAAAAATGTAAATAGGGCATTGACATATTTCATAAAATGTGTTAAAGTGTATATAATAGGGTATATCTAAAAACTCCCTTTTTAACAATTTTCAAATGCTAAGCTGCAGCCTATATTTTATATAAAAGGAGATTCAAACGTGAAATATTTTTTAACAATTTTAGTAATGATTTTTTTAACATCTTGTGCTTTGCCGCAGGAAAGGCAACTTCCGTATGAAGTAGAACCGTACCAGCCATTAAATTTTTCAATCAACCCTACATATGAAAATTTACAAGGTATATGGGGTAATTTTAACGAAAATGGAGACTTTGAATTTTTAGATATTTTAAGAGATATCGTAGTTCATGGGCAAATTTCTAATGAGGGTGCTATTACCCTTATGAAAGTTGGCGGTTATCATTTTCATGGAACTTTAGCACACACTTTTTACTCTTTATCTTTAAACACAGAGGGTCAGCTTGAAGAAATAGCCGTTCACAAACATTGGGCAGCTATGCTAAGTGATGATAATTCTTATATGCAATTTGTAACATTAGCAGATGAAAGAGCATTAATTTTAAGATATCTAGGTCAAGATACAAATGCAATAGACGAGCATATAGGTGCCTTAATTTTAGGAAGCTATAAATCTATAGATTTAATAGAAAAGCTCTTAGAAAATTTTGTTTATGTGCCTATTCATTAATCACCTTTGTAACTATCTATTATTTTGGTTTTATTTTATAATAAGATAATTTGATATTTCTTTTATTTTATTTGCCACAGTTTGCATTTCTTCTAAAGTGTTTTCATGTGAAAAGCTTATACGAATTGCTGTTTCAGACAGTTCATTAGAAAGCCCTAAATTTTTAAGTGTATTTCTTTTTTCTCTTGCAGAGCAGGCAGCACCAGTTGAAAGATATATTTTTTCATTTGATAGTGCATTCACTAAAACTTGGGCTTTAAGCCCTAAAAAGCTTAAATTTAAAACGTATGGGCTTGCATTTTCTGGTGAATTTATAACGTGTTTAATCTCTAAATTTTCAAGCTTTTTTATAAATTCTTTTTTTAAATTATATACGTGTTCTTTATTTTTATCTTTCTCGCTAAAAGCTATCTCAGCAGCTTTTGCAAAAGCTATTATTCCATTTGTATTTTCGGTGCCTGGTCTTATCTTTTTTTCTTGACTTCCACCGAAAAGCATAGGTATTATTTTCCCATTTTTTGCCCATATACAGCCAACCCCTTTTGGTCCATTAATTTTATGGCTTGAAAATGTAAAAATATCAACATATTTTAAGCTAACATTTTCTTTTGCAAAAGCGGATACACCATCAACGTGAAAAATAGCTTTTGGGGTTTTAGTTTTTATTATTTTGCCAATCTCGTCTATATCATTTATAGTGCCAAGTTCATTATTTGTATGCATTATGCTTATAAAGCTCGTATTTTCTGAAAGCAAACTTTGCAAACTATCTATATCAACTTTAGCATATTTATTAACTTTTACATAATCAACCTTTTGGGTTCCTTTTTTTCTTTCTATAGGGGCTAACACTGAATCATGTTCTGATATGGCTGTTATTATATCTCCTTTTGCGGAGTTTATAGCCATATTATTTGCTTCTGTGCCACCGCTTGTAAAAATTAATTGTTGTGTTGCTAAACTGCCTCCATAGTTGCTATTAATATTTGTGTAATAGTTTGTATTTATAAGCTTTGTAATCGTTTCCCTTGCATTTTCTATTTTATTTGAAACTTCAAGCCCGCCTGTATGCAAAGAAGAGGGGTTTATAAAATCATTTTCAGCACTTTCAGCTAATATCTTTATAACTTCTTTTCTAGGCTTTGTCGTTGCTGCATTATCTAGGTATATCATTTAAGAACTCTCCATATGTGATTTATTCATTTAGATTTCACCTTTGGCGTTAAGAACAAGGGCAGCCAAAACTACAGAAGCTGTTTCAAGCCTTAAAATTCTCTTTCCAAGGCTTACTATATGAAAGCCCTTTTCTTTTGCTAACGCTATTTCTTCTTCGCTAAAACCGCCCTCAGCACCAACAATTATAG
>WRFW01000034.1 GCA_009787435.1 Defluviitaleaceae bacterium | reverse complement strand
GGGATGACTTACAAAAGTGCACTAGCAGGTATAAACTTAGGCGGCGGTAAAACTGTAGTCTGGGGAGATGTGGAAAGAGTTAAAAATGACCCTATCCTTTCTGAAAGCTTTTGGAGAGCCTTTGGGCGTTATATTGAAAGCATGAATGGCCGCTATATAACTGCTGCAGATATGAACACAAATGAAAGCATTCTAGTAAAAGTTAACCAAGAAACAGAACACGTAGTAGGTTTGCCTGGGCGTTCTGGAAACCCATCTCCAAAAACTGCAAGGGGTTGTTTCAAAGCTTTATTAGCTTGCTGCCAGCATACATACGGCGAAGCTACAGCAAAAGGAAAAACTATTGCTATACAAGGTTTAGGAGCAGTTGGTTATGAATTAGCTAGGCTTCTCCATGAAGATGGGGCAAATTTAATAGTAACAGATATAAACCAAGCTTCTATAGATAAAGCGGTTAAAGAACTTGGAGCAAAAGCAGTTTCGTTAGATGAAATTTATACTGTAGATTGTGATATCTATGCCCCTTGTGCTAAAGGTGCTACTGTGAATAAAGATACTATTCCAAACTTCAAATGTAAAATAATTTGTGGTGCTGCTAATAATGTTCTCGCAAAACAAGATGAAGATGGACCAGCTCTTGCGGCTCGTGGTATTTTATACGCACCAGACTATCTAGCAAACGCTGGTGGTGTAATAAATGTTTATCATGAATTGGCTAAAAACGGATATAATGAAGAAGACGCAATAAGAGATGTAGACGGCATATTTGACCGTATGTTAGATATTTTGCAAAAATCAGAAGCGACAGGCACACCAACTTATAAAGTGGCAAATGAAATAGCAGAGGCACGCATAGCTGCTATGGCAAATGTAAACAACATAAGAACTAAAGGTTAATTAGCCTAGCGTTATTATTTTAAGAAAGGGTTAATTGACATATGTCTAAAACATATATTATAACAGGGCCTTATGGAAGTGGTAAAACTGAATTTTGTGTTAACTTAGCAAAAAGTATTGCTAAAGAAAAGAAAACAGTTTTAGCAGATTTAGATACAATTAATCTTTCTTTCCGCTCCCGTGAAAAGGCTGAAGAACTTACAAAACTAGGCGTTGAAGTAATCGGCGGGCATTTAGATAATAATGTAGCACAAGATGTGCCAGCGGTTAGTTACTCTTTCCTTTCAGCAATAAATCAAGATAAAAATTTAATAATGGACTTAGGCGGTGGGAAACAAGGTGTTAAACTTCTTTCCCATTGCTATGATTATTTAAAAGATGGGCAATATGAATTTTTATGCGTTTTAAATATGTTTAGACCAGATGCAGCAACTCCACAAAAAATGGTAGAGTTCGTACGCTCTATAAACGGTTCAACTAAAATAAAAGTTACAGGCTTAGTAGCAAATGGACACATGATTCACCATACAGAATTAGAACACGTTAAAGAAAATAGAGAAGCCGTTATAAAAGCTTGTGAACTTTTAAAAATACCCCATTATATGACTTTTATGAAAAAAGATTTTCACGAGCAGCTTAAAAATGAATTAAATTTTGATGAACAATTATTAATTTTTGATAACTTAGAAATGCGTAAAAAATGGCAATAGATTTTTTAAACTTTTAAATTCCCAAAAGGGTTAAAATTCCCCGAAAAGGGGCGAGGAGGGTATTACTATGGTAGATGGTTCTAAAGTTAAACCGAAAATTTCTAAATATGCTGCAAAGCATAGACTCGTTTTTGATGAAAATGTATGTAAAGGGTGTGACCTTTGTGCACACGTTTGCCCAAAAAATATTTTAGAATTAGATAAAAGTAGAATAAATGCAAAGGGTTATAACCCAATGATTTGCTTTGATATAGAAAACTGTATAGCTTGTGGCATGTGTGCTATTATATGTCCGGATTCAGTAATAACAGTTGAAAGAGACGTTGCACCGGTAGAAAAAGACGCAGTATAATATTATTAAAAAAACTTAAGCAGTATTATAAAAGGCTGCTTTTATAACTAAAATATGGAGGTATCTAACTTTGAAAACATTAATGAAAGGTAACGAAGCAATTAGTGAATCGGCTATAAAAGCTGGCTGCCGTGCATTTTTCGGTTACCCAATAACTCCGCAATCAGAAATTCCTGAATATATGGCAAAAAGAATGCCAGAAATCGGTGGAACATTCATTCAAGCAGAATCTGAAGTAGCAGCTATAAATATGGTTTATGGCTCAGCTGCAACAGGTGTACCAACTATGACAAGTTCAAGCTCGCCAGGTATCGCTTTAAAACAAGAGGGCATAAGCTATCTAGTAGGGGCAGATTTGCCAGCTTTAATAGTAAGTATGAGCCGTTCAGGTCCTGGATTAGGCGGCATACTTCCGGGGCAAGCAGATTATTTCCAAGCTACCCGCGGCGGCGGTAATGGAGATTATTATTTACCAGTTTTCGCTCCAAATTCAGTTCAAGAAGCTAGCGATATGGTATTTAAAAGCTTTGAAGTAGCTTATAAATATAGAACGCCAGTAATGATTTTGGCAGATGGTATGCTAGGGCAAATGATGGAGCCAGTTGAATTAAAAGAAACTAGCGGAATTAACCCAGATATTTCTTGGGCTGCAAATGGTAACAGCGGCACACGTGATAGAAATGTAATAAACAGTTTAAATTTAAAAGCTTCTGGGCTTGAAGCCGAAAATATAGAGCGTTTTAAACGTTATGAAGAAATTAAAAAAACTGAAACACTCGTTGAAAAAAATGTATCAGAGGGTGATGAAATAGTAATAGTAGCATATGGCACACCTTCAAGAATTGCTAAAAATTCTATAGATGAGTTAGCAGAGCACGGCATAAAAGCAGGTATGATAAGACCTATAACACTTTGGCCATATCCATATGATGCATTTAAAGATTTGCCAAAAAGCGTTAAAGCTATATTAGTTGCAGAGCTTTCAATGGGTCAAATGATAGAAGATGTTAGAATGGCTATAGAGGGTAAAATTCCAGTTCATTTCTATGGAAGAACTGGCGGTGAGATATTTGAAGCTTCTGAAATAACTAATAAAGCATTAGAAGTTTTAGGGAAAAATGCTAGCTCAGCTTCTGAAGAAGCTGCTGCTGTAGCGTGTGCTATATAATACAATAAAAGGAGGGGGATTTATGTCTAAAATAGTATATCAAAAAACAGAGGGGTTAACAGACCAGCCGCTTAGCTATTG
>WRFW01000033.1 GCA_009787435.1 Defluviitaleaceae bacterium | reverse complement strand
TATTAATCTTAGCTCATCATTTTCAAGTATTTCCGAACTAAATATAGATATTTCTTGAACATCAGAAATTAAAGATATAAAATTGCTCTTAAAATCTCTTTCTTGAAAATCACTCACTTGAGATATTTTTTGATTAACATTCAAAAGTGTTTTATTTATTTCCGCCATATGATATTGACCAACTATAAAAGAACCAATATTTATAACATTTGCTCCTATATTTACAGCTTTTGATGTTTTTGATAAAGTTGATGCATTCACTTTTACTAATTCAGCATGCCCTTTTATACCTTTATTACCCATGAAAAAACCACGAAAAGCACCATCTTTAGATTTTACTAATGTTTCACCTGCTGGTATAATAACTTTGTATATCTCAGAACTATTTAGAGCATTTTCCCAAACAGCAAAGGATATTTTCCCACCAAGCAAAGGTATTGTTTTTGATATTTTAGATATTAAAGATAATTCTGTTATCTCGTGCAATCGTTCACTAGTATAAACTTCTTCATTAGAAACAATACTAATAAGTGGAGATTGAAAATTAAAGCTCACATCCATTATATGTATACCTCCTTAAAATAAAAGATATTTTAATAATTATACCATTTTAGGACAAGATTTTCAAGCATTTAAAATATATTAAAAATATATCTACCCAAAAAAACCATAAAAATAAAAACAGCCTTAAAGGCTGTTTTTATTTTTATGGTTTTTAGAACAAATAATTAATTTCTAATTGTGAACTGCTCAACTAAGTTTTTCATAACATCTGCTTGGCTTGAAAGCTCTTCAGAGCTTGAAGCCGCTTCTTCGCTAGTTGCAGAGTTGCTAGTTACAACGCTAGTAATTTGACTTATACCCATAGCTATTTGCTCAAAACTTTCATTTTGCTCAGCTGTAGCTGTTGCTATGTTTTCAATTAATGTTGCTATTTCAACACTATCTTGAACGATTTGGTTTAAACTTTCAGCAGTCTTATCTGCCATTCCTGTTCCCTCTTCAACGCTTCTTATACTTTCTTCGATTAAGTCTTTCGTTTCACGGGCAGCATTTTGTGAGCGGCTCGCTAATGCACGAACTTCTTCAGCAACAACAGCAAAGCCACGCCCATGCTCCCCTGCTCTTGCAGCTTCAACAGAAGCATTAAGAGCAAGCAAATTAGTTTGGAAAGCTATATCATCTATTACTTTTATAATATTACCAATTTTGAAAGAGAAATCTTTTATACCCTCCATAGCTTTTAGAAGGTCTCCCATATCTTCATTGCTTTTTTCTGCCCTAGTTTGAGAACCAGTAGCAAATTCATCTACGTTTTTAATATTTGTTAAATTTGCTTGGCTAGATTCCGACACAACATCTATAGTTGCATTTATTTCTTCTAAGCTTGAAGCTTGCTCTGAAGCACCTGTTGCAAGGTTCATAGCACCAGAAGAAATTTGCTTAGCACCAATATTTACTTGGTCTGCAGCACTTCCTATCTCAGAGATTACATTATTTAAACTATCTAATATGTTCGTTAAACTATCTTTAATTTTAGAAAACTCGCCCACATATTCACGAGTAATATGCTGGTTAAAGTCTTTATTAGCCATTTTGCCTAAAACTTCAGAAATTTCTATAATATAGCTGCTTGTGTTGTCTATTGTTGTGTTTGTCATTGATTTTAAAGCTGCAAATTCACCTTTATAAGAGCCTTTCATTTTAACAAATTCACCGCCAGAAAGAGCACTTAATGAAACTTTGAACTCGTTAAATGGTTCACCAATGTTATCTAAAAGGGTATTAAGTTTTTGCACCATATCTTTCCAGTTGCCTAAATATTTTGAAATATCTACTCTGCTTGCAAGGTCTCCATTTGCAGCTTTATCTGCAAGAGTTCCTATTTCCTCTGAAACTTCTTGTAAGTTAGAAAGAAGAGTTCTTAAAGATTCTGTTAAAATAGCTTTTTTGCCTGGCAAATCTGGCACTTCTGCTTTAAAATCTCCATCGCCTATAGAATTTGCAATTTGAATTATTGCCATAATATCAGCAGAGATACTTTCAGCATAAGAATTTAAGCCGTTTACCATATCTTTATAGCTACCCTCATAGCGGGTTTCATCAATTTTATAATCTAAGTTACCTTCTTTTGAAACTTGGTGAATAGCTTCGCCCATTCCCTCAACTATTTCTCTAATAACTGCTGAAACTTGGAACATACCTTTTGTAAGTTCTCCAATTTCATCTTTCGTAGTTTCTGTAGTGTTTATATTTAAACGCCCAGCCACAACATCTCTAGAAATTCCAAGAAGCCTGTTAATAGGGCGTGATATACCACCCGATAAAATAAATGCAAGCAATATACCGATAATTGCAAACACTATATTAAGAATCATTACTATAGAAAAATCTCTAGTAGCTGCATTTGAGATAATAGCTATTTGATCTTCCATATAAATAGTTGTGAAATCGTCTACGCTATTTAAAATTTCCATCATTCTTTCTAAATTATCCCACTCGCCAATTGCTGCAACACGAGAAGCTTCGCTATTTCCAGCCATAGCTTGGTTAAAAATTGCCCCTCTCCCAACTGATACATAGCTATTAACTAAAGACTCTAACTCTGTAAGCTGCCCTAATAAGTTATTTAGCAAAGTATTATCAATATCTAAATATGATATTGTTGTGCGAAGCCGACCAATGAAATGCTCTATATAAGGAACATTTGTATCTAATTCTCCCAAAAGGTTGTTTATGTAACTTGTGTGTCCACCCTCTGCATGCATAGGCATAGTTGCGACTATTCTTCTAAGGTCGTTTATTGCTGCAATAGTTCTAACTGTGTAAATTTCAGCTGAAATAGGACCTGCTATAAGCACATTATAACTATTACTTTGGCTGAATATTTGTATGCTTGCAAAAATACTGACACCTATTAAAAGTGTTAAAATAACACCAATACTCAAAAGCACCTTTGCCCTAATTTTTAAATTATTAAACCAATTCATGATTTATAACCTCCGATTTTTTAATTTGCTCTTAAATATATTCTATCAAAAAAAGAGCAAAATGTAAATAGATTTTTATTGACATTATACTATCAAGAATTTGTAAAGTCGAAATCAAAAGCAAATTTAAACAAATTTTCAAATTAGCTAACCCAATTATAAGTATAGTTTGTGTAAAAAACAATAAATATTATACAAGATATGGGGGGGGGGG
>WRFW01000032.1 GCA_009787435.1 Defluviitaleaceae bacterium | reverse complement strand
TCGCCTATTGATATACTCTTTGTAAGAAGTAGCCAAGCAAAACAATATCAACCACTAATAAGACCAGTTGGAACAGGAATAACGCTACCCATTCCTGAACCTGAGGAAGTTGTAATAGCCCCTGGCACTTATACTTATCTAAACCAACATTTTAGATGGGATATAGAGGGTAGGCATGGAGTATTGCAAGGCAGAGTTTACACCCTTTTTCCACCGTTTGACACACCAGACTTAGGGCTTGATGAGGTCGGCGGAGGTTTTAGTATATGGCGGTTCTATCGGTAGAGCTGTTGCTGTTGTCGCCGTAGTTGCTGTTGCTGTTGCGTTAGCACCAGTAGCGATTAAGGCAGTGGCCGCTAAAGCAGTAGTAAAAGTTAGTGCAAAAGCAATTGCGAAATCTGCGGGAAAAACAGCTAAACATTTGGCATTGCCTATGGGTATGCAAGTAGCATCAGATGCAGCAAACCAAGAAAATAGCAGTTTAATGGACTATTTTAGAATTGCTACTATTGAAGTGGTTGCGGGTGCTATAAGAAATCCTATAGTAGGCGATTTTGTAGCAGAGATTGGTGATTTTATATGGGCAAATCTTACAGGGCATGACAGGTCAATTGAAGATTTAGTATTTAGCTTAACTTCTTCAGTAATAAGAACTGTAACACTTAATAGCATTAGAACAGATGGAAGACTTGGAAATAGTGCTAGTGGAAACGGAACTAATCAAAATACTACTGAACAAAATAACAATAATAATAGAAATAGGACAAATCAAAATAATAACCCTCGCCCAAACAATAATAATACAACCCCGCCAAGAAGTCAACCCGAAGCCCAACTAGCCGACCCAGTAGACGCCATTCATGGTAATGTTTTCTATGATATAACCGATTTTGAATATACGGGCATAATTACGTTTAAATGGGAACGAACTTATAACACCAAAAACACAATACATTTAAGCCCTTTAGGCTATGGCATGAGCAACCTCTATTTAATGCACATTGTAGAAAATTATGGTGCAGAAGAAAATGACGATATTATTCAATCATACCATGCATTTATAAATAAAGAGGGTAGGCAAATTCTTTTTTATCCATTAAGCACAGATGAACAAATACTTATAAGAGAAGAAAAGATAAAAATCTCATACGATGGAACAAACTACACAATATTTGATTATAACAGAAAAGAATATTACACTTTTAGCAAAAAGGATAATCAAAATAACTACACACTTGACAAAATAGAAAATGAAACAAAAAGCCACAATATAAAACTAGATTATGAAAATAACAATTTAAATGCAATAACCGATAGTGTAGGCAGAAAATTTAAAGTAACAGCAAACCAAGATAATCTAATAACAAAAATAGCACTAGGCGATAAAATCTTAATTCAATACGGATACAACGAGCATAAAGACTTAATCACCTTAAAAGACGTAAATGGAAGTATATCAAAAATAGAATATAAAAACCATTTAATGGTGAAACGTATAACTAAAGAAAATAACACTTTTAACTGGGAATATGATGGAATAGACCACACCGCAAAATGTATACACACATGGGGTGATAGCGGTTTATTAGAGGGCTTTTTCAAATATGAGGAAAACTACACTTCATATACAAATAGCTTAAAACAAAAAGAAATATTTTATTTTGATGAAAATAAAAAACTAACTAAACTAGTTAGACTTGGTGAAGTTTTAGAAGACCCAAATGGATTTATAGACGAAACACAGCTAAGAGAAACAAACAAAACAATTTACACTTATACCGAACACGGTGAAACCCAAAGCATAACCAACCCAGACAGTGAAAAAACAAGTTATAAATATAATGATTTAGGACAAGTAACAGAAATAACACTCCCGAGCGGAGCAACCCAAAAATTAGATTATGATGAAAAAGGCAAACTTACAAAATCAATATCACCAACAGGCTTAACCACAGAATGGATTTATAACGAACAAGGAAATATTTCTGAAATTAGAAACCCAAATGGAGTTTTAGAAAAACACGAATATAACGAAAACGGTTTGCTAATAAGTATAACCGAAGAAATAGACGAAATTAAAAATATAACAAAATTTAGCTATGATAATCACTTCAACATAACCGAAATAACCTACCCAAACAATGCCATAGAAAAATTTACTTATGATGACGAGGGTAATTGTACAAGCCATATAAACCCACTCGGTGCGTTAGAAAAAATGAAATACGACACCGCAAACCGCTTAATAGAACACACCGCACCAGACGGCAATATAACAAAACTAAAATACAACGCTTACACAGACGTAATCTATCTAAAAGATAACACGAAAGAATTAAACTTTACTTATACTGCTTTGGGTAGTATATCAAGCCGAAAAGAACAACAACGCATAACCCACTTTAAATATGACACCGAAGAACAGCTAACACAAGTAATAAATGAAAAAGGTGAAAAATATATATTTGAAAGAAATCACCAAGGAAATGTAACGACTGAAACGGGTTTTGATAATGTAAGAAAATCGTACACGTATACACCAGCGGGTAAGTTAAAAGGCATGCGTAGGGGTAATACTTCCGATTGGTTACGTATGAAATACGATAAAGCGGGCTATTTATCTAAAATAATTTATGATAATGGTGGCGAAGATTTAGAAGAAGATATATTTACACACGGCAAACTAGGCGAGCTATTAAAAGCTGAAAGCAAAAATAGCACTCTTGCATTTGAATATGATAAGTTTGGCAATATAATTAAAGAAATTCAAAATGATAAAGAGATAATAAGCGAATATAATTCCCCACTTTACCCATTTGCACGCACAAAACTACAAACTAGCCTTGGGTTAGATATAAATACAACAATAAATGAATTTGGGCAGACAACAGAAATAACAGCAGACTTTGAAAGTTTTACAAACCATTATAGTAATATAAAAAACAGTAATAACAACCTAAACTCTGAAAATCGATTAAATCACCTATGGAATATCAAACAAACTTTTAACCCTATAGGTCAATTATTAGAACGAAACATACAAGTATCACCTACTAAAGTTAACCAAACAAAACCTACAGAAATAAAAGACAGCTGGAATTATAACAATCAAGGCTTACCAACGACAAAAACCTTAAAAACAAACATAAACAACCGTGAAA
>WRFW01000031.1 GCA_009787435.1 Defluviitaleaceae bacterium | reverse complement strand
TAGTGTTTTTGCTGTATAGATAGATTTTCCACTTTCATCTAAAATATCAAACTCTGAACTATAAAAAGATGATTTTGTTTTTATTAGATTTAATTGCATTATGAAACACCATTATTTTCTTTATCTTTAAAATCTAGCTGTTCATTCACTAGTTTGCTTTCTTCTCCACTCATTGAAATTCTCTACATAAAAATACCAATTTTCTGTTGAAAGAGGTTCTAATTCAGTCAAGAAAGTTAACCCATTTTCATTTTCTTGAGGAGTTTCACCAGTAAGAGAATAAACTATCCCTCTGCCATGGTCTATTGTACTCCATACTAAGAAAATTACTTTATCAGAATATTTACTTATAGCTCGATAACCTTGGCTAAATAATGAATTTATCAAGCTTACTATTTCAATCTGTTCAATTCTAATTCTCTCAACTGAAAAGTTAGGAGAACCAATATTTTTACGAACAATCATTTCTGAATTATTTATTTCACCATTTAAATCACTACGAATTGTAATATTTTCAAATCCTGTTTCAATTAAAAAATCTATAACTTTTTGCATTTCATTTTTATTATCTATAAAAATTTCTTCCATTCTTTCTAAGGTTGGAATTCGTGAATTTAAAAACGTGCTCAAGCCTCCTACTATTAATAAAATTAAGGCTGTGATTAAAATTAAAATTATGCCTGTACAGTATATAACTTTTTTCAAAAAATAAATCTCCTATAAATTTTATTTAAATAAGAGTTAAATAGGCAAAAATCATAAATAAAGACCATAGTATTAAAAATCTACTAGTAATTTCAAGCCTTGATATGCTATTTTTTTGTATATATAATATAATTAATAGTATATATGCAATAGTTTTAGCTGTCCAAAAAAAGGTATTAGTATACTTGATGCCGCAGTGTTAGCTCCTGAGATATTCTTTATTAAAATAATACTAAATATAGAAGCTATTACAGGTAATTTATCTCTAATAAACATCACTTAAAAAAATACTCCTCTTTCAATTGAACGCATAAAGTTATCAAATATAATATTAAGAGAAATTACTGAAAATAATGAAAGTAATATTAAATAAATCAAATATAAAAATTTGATATATTTAATATTTTTTAACTCCATTCCAATTTTTCTTAATAGAGAAGAAGATAGAAAATTAGGAAATATCACAAATATTAATGGTATAGCTAAAATCACATTAGGAAACCAAAAAATTAATTTGTATGAGAAAAAGACCATTCCAAAACCACGATTACTGACTACTAGTATAGCGAATATGCCAAATAATATAGTTATAAAAGATACTATTGTTGTTACTACAAAATTAAATTTTAAAAGTTTTTCAATTTTTATGTTTTTGAGGTTCATCTTAGTAATTTTCTAATAATATATTATACATTTTCTTTAAAAGTTAAAGAGCAATATAAATATTGAAAAAGCTAGTATAAATAAATTACATAAATTCACAAGCAATGCCGTTAAAATATTAATATCTTTCTTACATACTCTTATAAGAAAATAAGAAACAACCGCTAAAAATAGATTAGGAAGCCAAATCATAACTAAATAAACTAGAAAAGATAAACCCTAATTAAATGAATTCATAACGAAAAAACTATAAATTAAAACCACCAAAGATAAAACTAAATTCGCTATTGAAAACAATCTTGTAAATTTTGTTAATTTATTTTTTTTCAAATTATTAATCTAATGCCTTTCTAAGTGCTTCGAGAATATAATCTCTCCAAACTCTAATATTATCATGCATATAACCATGTGAAGCAACTGGTCCTGTTTCAGTAATGCTTTCCACATTTATATTTTGGGTTCTATTTTCATCTGAAAATCTTCTTCTTGCTATTCCTTCTGAATTCTCCCAAACTTAATATGAAGACGTATCCAAAAATATAAAGTTCCCTAAATTATTATATGAAAATCTACCGCTTACTTCAAACCATTCTCCAAGTATTCTTTCAAATAAAAACCAGTAATTTAATTTAACTAATTCATACATAGTTAAATTGTGTCTATATAAAAAATCTTGTATATGTGTTTTATCTGTTATTATTTCCGCAAAATCACTATCTTCTCTATATAAAGAACTTAAAATTCTAATGGGGTTACTAACTAGTGTTCTAGTCTCTAAATCATATGTGTAATGCATTCTAACGAGTTCATTTGTTTCGGGGAAATGAAGTTCAAAATGAAATGTAATTACTTTATCTCCCATATATCGAAAGTTTATTCTTATACTTTGATTTTCTCCTAAATAATAAGGATTAAAAAAACTTTCGGCTACAGAACCACCTACGCCAGCTGGACCATCTTCAAATAAAATTATAGTTTGAACACTATCTCTATCACTATATTTCTGAACTAGCTTGGCTACACTCAGTTAAAAGAGTTTTTTATTTGAAGTGGTCCTTTCCAAGAAATTAATTCAATATCTAAATGATTAGATAATTCATTAAAAGCTTCTTCTATGTTGCTAAATCTATTGTTAGTTAAAGTTGAAAAATTCATTTCTTCATTTGAATTAAAGTTTATATGAAAATGCCAAGGTTCATTGTTATCTAAATCTTCAAGAGTTAAACCATAACCAAAATTAATTCTGTTATCCATATAATAAGCGGAAGACCTAACAAGAAAACTAACAATAATATTATTCACTTCCATTATGTGAAGCATAGCTCCTCTATTTTGAAAATAATGAGGCTTTAAAAATTCTCTTTCCCATCTATGAAATCTACCATTTACATCTGTAATAGTTCCAGCAAATCTTATAATCATTGTATTACTATAGACTACACGTTCACCGTCTAAATAATATTCAAGTCTTATTGGAAATTCAGCTTCTCGTATTTCCGGCATAGGAACTCTTGGCCAAAAAAAAGTTGATATCATAAAAATTAACCAAGGAAAAATTAAAAACAGAAATATTAATAAAAACAAAATAAAAATAGGAATTAAAAATGTTTTTATTGAAAAATTATTCATCGGAATAATGAACCTCCAAAGCTTGTATGACCGCATTCATAGAATGTAGTGTTTTTGCTGTATAGATAGATTTTCCACTTTCATCTAAAATATCAAACTCTGAACTATAAAAAGATGATTTTGTTTTTATTAGATTTAATTGCATTA
>WRFW01000030.1 GCA_009787435.1 Defluviitaleaceae bacterium | reverse complement strand
GTTATACGGTTGTAAAAAAGTCTTTCGCTCGTCTGCTTGCCTCCAAACGCCCTCGTATAAAACTAAGTCTATATCAATATGCACTATGTGCTTTTCTAAAGAATAAGTTTCGCTAAAATCACGCACAAAAGCGTGTGTCCACAACAATTGCTCCCCTTCAACTGCCCATAAACGTCCGGCTTTAAGCAAATTTTGCTGTACGTATCTTTTATAAAACTTTCGCTGGTCGCAAGTTAGCTTTTTTGTGTTTAATTTTAAAGTTATACTTAAAGATTGCTCTGCTGAAAACTGTTGGCGACCTTTTAAAGGTGCATAACTACCGTGTGTGAAGCTAAAAGGAATTGTTGCAGTTTTAAAACCGCCGCTTAAATCTGCACTCGCTAGCATATCATAATTATCTATTACTAAATCATTAAATTGGACGTATTTTCTCACTTGAAACATTTTTTAAACCTCACTATAAATATCTACCGATACGCTTCATTATAAAACTCGGGTTATCGCTTTGGGTGTTCATAGTAATACGGTTTGCGTTGTTAGTTGTGTTATTAATATTTTGAACGGCATTAGAAACTGAAGAAGTTGTAGTAGCGGGAATATTAAAGCGGCTTGTCATCGCGTGGAATGCCCCTGTTATATCGCCGTTATTTACTCGCTTCATAAAATCAAGCCCAAATTTAGAAACAGCACTTTTCTTTTGAACGAATTCACCAGGTGTAAGCATTGCAGGCACTGTGTCTGACCCCATCGGTGTAAATAGAGGTGTGCCAAAAGGAGTAGCAGGCACAAAACCGCCTTTATTAAAGAATAAAGGAGAAACTAAACCACCACCGCTAAAACCTCTTATGCTCGGTGCGGATAAATTATTAAGCTGAGTTTGTAAGATTTGAATTTGCCTGCTTACTATGCCACTAATGCGATTAAATTCAGTTTCAAAAGCGTTAACTAGGTTTGTGCCGAAATTCATACCTATAGTTGTAAAACGTGTTGCAAAGCTTTCTACAATAGTTATCTCGCTTGAAACTTTGCTATTTAAATCTTCCACTGCGTTTGTAAACGCTTCTTTTAACCGCTCTCCATAATTACGCCCAATATCTCTAAAGTCTGTAGCTTTATTAGCTAGGTTCGTAATAAGAGTGCTTATTTTTTCTAAAACTGTGTTTGGGATTTGAACCGATTTGAATGCTTCTAATAGCTGAGTTCCAAAACTTGTGCCTACTGTGCCAAATTTAACCGATAAACCTGCAAGGCTCGTTACTAGACTAGTAAATTCATCTATGCTAGCTTGTATAGGGCTAATATCACCAATATCTGTAGAATCTGTTATAAAATCTCTAATACGGCCTATTACTTGTAAAGCTTCATCTATTCTTTCCTTTGCCTCTATATAGTTAAAATCGGCTTCTTGGATTGCTCTAATAGCGTTTGCTATAGTTTCAAAATGCCCCATTGCAGTGGCAGCTCTTTGAACGCCTGTAGTATCAATTTCTATATTTGTTAAAGTCTCATTTTTATTATACAAATGTTGTGCAACTTCTTTAAGCTTGCCAAGCTGTTTTTTAACAATATCCGGCTTAATTTCAGCGTCTTGAATGGCTTCAACTGCTTGTGCTATCGTCTGAAAATATCCCATTGCGGTGGCAGCATTTGCTACATTCACTGTATCTATTTTCATTTCTTTAATTTCGCCATCTGCTGCTTGCAAATTAGTAACGACTTGTTGAAGTTTGCCAACTTGATAATCTATAATTACCGGATTAATATAAACATCTTGAATAACTTCTATTGCCTCGGCAATAGTTCTAAAATAGCCCATTGCCGCCGCTGCATAGCTAACCGCTTCCGTATCAATTTCAATTTCTCTAATTTGCTCGTTTACTTCGCCTATGTATTTAACGACTTCTTGAAGCCTATCAATTTGCGTGCTAACTATTCCAGGGTTAATATAAACATCTTGAATGGTGTCTATTGCTTCGGCTATAGCTCTAAAACCATCCATAGCTTGCCTTGCATATTCAATTGTTTCAGTATCTATTTGCCCCTCGCCAACGATTTCTTCAACGTCTTTTAAATGATTAATAGCGTTTTGAAGCTCTCTTATTTGGCTTTCAACGAGTGCTGGCTCTATTGTTACTTCTTGAATGGTTTTAATAGCGGTTGCAATTTTTTCAAAATTTTGAATGGCTTCTGCTGCCGCTGCAACTGTTTCAGTATCGATAGAATAGTCTTGAACGATGCCTTCAACATCTTGCAAAACGCTAAAAGTTGATTGAAGCTTTGCAATTTGGCTTTTAACTACGCTAGGCACTATTTGGGCATTTTTGATTGTTTCAATTGCTTCAGCAATATAAACAAAATTGCCAAAAACTTCACGGGCAGCTTCCACTGTGCTAGTATCTATACGGTTATTAGTAAGAAAACCAAATATTCCGCCAGAAGAACGCTCTAAAGAATTCATAGCTTCTTCAATTTTGCCTATATTTGTTTGAACTGTAGGCAAATCAAAATCTACTCGCTCAAGAGATTGCAAGTCTTTTGCGGCTTCTGCATAAATGCCGACAGTTTCAGCTAGTATTGCTGTATCTACCATTCCTAAAAAGTTACTTAAAACTCCAAACGCTGAAACTGTGCCATCTGAAGCGACAGCTTCCAAAGCTTCGCCAATAGTTTCAATGCTTGCCAAAACAGCTTCTTTTTGAATATTAACTTCTTCAAGACTTTGCAAAGTTTCAACTACTTCAGCATACATTTCAACAGTTTCAATAAGCACCGCCGTATTTAACATACCTAAGAAGTTACCTATTAAACTCATAGCGTCTGTAGTAGAACCGTCTGCAACTGCTTTTAAAGCTTCTGAAATATTATTAACGCTATCTAAAATAGCTTCTTTATTAATTTGCACATCTTGAAGCTCTTTCATAGTTTCAGAAGCAGTTACATAAAAACTAAGTGTTTGAACTAAAATAGCGGTATTTAAAAGCCCAACCATATTGCCAATTAAGCCCATAGCGGATGAAAGCGTACTGGAAGCGACAGCGGTTAAAACTGTGCCAATGCCCTCTATTTTAGATATAACGGTGTCTAAATTATCTGGAACGCCCTCATCTACTTGCTGAATAGCATTTGCTACAATTAT
>WRFW01000029.1 GCA_009787435.1 Defluviitaleaceae bacterium | reverse complement strand
ATTGCAAAATAAAATGAACCTAACACAAATATAGCCATAATAAGCTGCCCAACATTGTGCCCAACAGCCCCTATGATGCTTTTAGAAACTATCGAAGCTCTATCACTCAAAATTTTATCAATCAAAACTATAAAAGCAATTGAAATGAGCCCGCCCGAAAGGCTCATTATACCGCTCATTGGGCCACGAATGAGCATATTAAAAAAAGACTTTAAAATTCCTAAAGTGAAAGCCTCTTTTGCACCTAATGTAAATATAGTAAACATTATTATTATGTTTGAAATGCCAAGCTTATAATTAGGCGGGAAAAAAGGAAGCGGGGGCAGCAGCCTTTCAAGCATTATAAGCACTATAGTAAGTGCAAGCAATATGCCCATTAATGTTATTTTTTTTGTTTTATTTTTCATATACTAATTTTATCATAGATTATGCTTAAAATCAAGCGTTGTTTTGGTAACCTTGTTGATTGGTAAGTGATAGATAATAAAAAAAAAATTTCTGCACAAACTAATGCTATGAACTATAATATGAAAACGCACCGTGAAGTAGAAAAAAATATTGAATATTTGAGCAGTGCCTTAAAAGATAGCCCAGATATTATTAAGCGTGAATTTATAGCCGCCAGAGACACAAAAGCATATTTAGTCTGTGTAGATGGGCTTAGCGACCAAGCCCTTTTGCAAGATAGTGTGTTAGAAAGCTTAGTTCAAAATGTTTTAATTAGCAACATTGCCCCAAACCCAAATAAGCTTCTTCAAAATATTACTGCCCCAACTTATTCTTTAGTAGAAGATTTTAACGTTATAATATTGTTAATCTTAAGCGGAGACACAGCCCTTTTTATAGACGGTATAGACAAAGCTATAATAATTGCAAGCCGTGGCTTTGTGGGGCGGGGTGTGCCCGAAACTTCCACAGAAATAGTAGTGCAAGGCTCAAAAGAAGCTTTTTCAGAGGGGCTTAGAACAAACACAAGCTTAATAAGGCGGCGTATAAGAGACGCAAACTTAACACTTGAGCAATTAAACTTAGGAACAAAAACTAAAACAGATATTGCATTAATGTATATGCAAGGGGCAGTTAATGAAGCTGTGCTTGAAAAAGTAAAAGAAGATTTAAAATCATTTTCCATAGAAGCCATTTTAGATATTGGCTATATTGAAGAATTTATAGAAAAGTCCCCTTATTCCCCTTTCCCTACAACGCAAATAACCGAAAGACCAGATAAAGCAGCTTCAGCCATTTTAGAGGGCAGGCTAGTTATAATTTGTGATAATTCACCATTTGCTTTAATTATACCAACGGTGTTTTCTTCATTTTTTGAATCTTCCGAAGATTTTTACGGCAGAAGTATAACTATGAGCTTAAGCAGGCTTCTAAGATACTTAGCTTTTCTAATCTCTGTAACTTTGCCAGGGCTTTATCTAGCAATCGTTTTATTTAACCCTAATATGATACAGCCTAGCTTATTATTTAGAATGGAACAAGCGAGAAGAGAAGTGCCCTTTCCTCTATTTTTAGAGTTTTTCCTTATGGACACAGCATTTGAACTTTTAAAAGAAGCTGGCATTCGCTTGCCCTCTGCCATAGGAAGCACCATTGGTGTAGTTGGCGGTATAATCATAGGGCAAGCAGCTATAGAAGCGGGGCTCGCTAGCCCTATTGTAGTAATTATAGTTGCTTTAGTCGCTATATGCAGTTTCACTATACCTTCTAACCAACTTTCTTCGGTAGTGCGTATATGTAAATATATATTGCTTTTCAGCTCTGCATTTTTAGGGCTTTTCGGTTTTTGGATAGGGTTTATATTTATTATAATTCATTTATCGGCATTAAAAAGCTTTGGCGAGCCTTATTTATACCCTTTTGTTGGCTCTAATTATAAAGGCATTTTAAAAGCCCTTTTAAGGCCTGCTTTAAAATCACAATAAAGGTTTTGCTTTTTGAAATAAAAAAATTAATATTTTTCTTGCGAACGATTTTAGCCATTGCTTTTTTAATCTTGAGTATCTATTTTGCTTCTTTTTGAAATAAAAAAATTAATATGCTTCTGACGAACGATTTTAGCCACTGCTTTTTAATCGTGAGCAGAACATATTAATTTTTTTATAATTTTAGCCACCTTAGGCTTACATAAGCCCAATTTTTATTTCACCTTTATCATTTCTAACACGCACTTTAAATTCTTCATGGTCAAAAGTTTTATGGGCATTTCCAATACGAACATACACCCCAGAGTTTAAAGTGTCTTCAACTTCTAAAAATGAATTTGTCTTCTCATTTTCCATCATTTGTGCCACTTCTTCTAACTCTTGTTTAACCCTGTTAACATTTTCTTTAATATTTTTAAGGTTATTTATAGTGTTCAGTGAAGAAGAACGCATAGTCTTATCTTTAGGGGCTTCCTTATTTTTAACTAGCTCTGTTAAATGTTCTATAGCATCTTTATAGTGAGTTTGCAAAAGTGCTAGCTCTCTTCTTTTTTCTTCAAATTCTTTTTGGTAGTTTCTATCACCACCGATGTGTATTTCGGTTGCAGTGCCCATTGGCGAGCCCACATTTTTAGCAACAATGCCGCCGAAAGCCCGGGAAATACCACCAACTATAACTCCTCTTTTGCCTTTAACTTCTATTCTGCCATTTGCAACAATGTTGCTATGCATTATAGATTCTGAATAAACATCTCCTCTTGCTTCTAAGTTAGCATTTTGAATAGAGCGGCTCGTTATACTGCCGCCTGCTTCTAATTTTGCTTTTTCAAGCCCTTGAATTCCACGAGAAATAAATATGTTTCCACCTGCATAAATTTCAGCACCCTCAGCAACACCAAAAACTTCAACATTGCCAGTAGCCTTTATTGAAAAATCGGTAGTTACATTGCCGCGAACGATAACAGAGCCTACAAAGTTTATATTGCCAGTAGCATGGCCAACATCACCCGCAACTTCAAAAACATCTAACACGTTTATATTTCTTCCAACAAAAGAAACTTTGCCAGTAATATCTGCTAATACAAATCCATTTTCAAATGTAGTGCCTTTTCCACGGGGGGGTGCCACTTGCTTTCCAGGCTTTCCAGGTATTTTTTCTCCTTTAACAGTAACTCCCTCTTCGCCTTGTGTAGGT
>WRFW01000028.1 GCA_009787435.1 Defluviitaleaceae bacterium | reverse complement strand
GAAAAAGAAGTTTTTTATGGTGTGAAAATTACAAGGGGTGAAGAAGAAAGAACAATTTTTTTCACAGAAGATAAAGACAAAGCAGAAGAAGCAAAGTCTATACTTTCTAAAAATGAAGTAACCCCAATAACTATGGGATATATTTTAGATGATTTATATCCGCTATTCAATTAAAGCTTGCAGAGCAAAATAATAAAAAAGGTGGGCAAAATTTTTGCCCACCAAAAATATATTGGGTATAAATCAAGGAGTTATAGCAGAAAAAATTTACATACTCAAAATTTACACAATCAAAAATATTAAAAATTCTAAGATACATATTTTTTCATATTTTTAAGTGCATTTTTTTCTAGCCTGCTAACTTGGGCTTGGCTTATTCCAATCTCGTCTGCTATTTCCATTTGTGTTTTACCCTCAAAAAAACGCATATTCACTATCATTTTCTCTCTCTCATCTAATCGCTTTAAACCCTCTGAAAGAGAAAGATTTTCTAACCAAGTGGCATCTGTATTTTTCGTATCTTTAACTTGATCCATAACGTATATAGATTCACCACCGTCTGTATAGACTGGCTCAAATAGTGAAACTGGTTCTTGAATAGCATCTAACGCTGCCGATATTTCTTCAACCGAAACTTCTATCTCTTTTGATATTTCTTCTAAAGTTGGCTCTTCTGGCTTTGAACGCTGCAAAAGCTCTTTCGCTTGCAAAGCTTTATAAGCAATATCTCGCAAGCTGCGGCTAACTCTTATAGAATTATTGTCTCTTAAATATCTTCTTATTTCACCTATTATCATAGGCACAGCATATGTGGAAAATTGAACACCATGGCTAGTATCAAAATTATCTATAGCTTTTATAAGCCCAACTGTGCCAACTTGGAAAATATCATCTAAATTTTCACCTCTGTTAGTAAACCTTTGAACTATACTTAATACTAATCTTAAATTGCCAAAAATATATTTTTCTCTGGCGATTTGGTCGCCTTCTTTTATTTTTTCAAAAAGCTCTTTTTTTTCAACTGCTGTTAACACGGGTAAGGTAGCAGTGTCTACACCGCAAATTACAACCTTATTATACATAAATCCTCCTAAATAAGTTTAAAGACTTATAAAAAAATTATTGCCCATGTCGTTATTTGAAAACCTGGTAATATTTTTGGATTGACAGTGTAAAGAGTAACATAAAAAAAGCAATGGCTGATTTTATCCATTGCTTTTTTTATTCAAATGCCGCCAAGTTGGCTATTCATCTTTAAGTTTAAAATATGAAACTAAGCTATATAAAAGCTCTGCTTGAGCGTTTAATTCCTGAGCAGTTGCTGCAACTTCTTGGGAAAGAGCTGAATTATCTTGTATAACAGTTGATATTTCACTAATACCATCGTTTAATTTATTAATAGATTCTGATTGCTCTTGCGAAGAAGAAGAAATTTTATTAGTAATATCTAAAACTTCGTTAGCACTTTTAACGATAACATCTAATGCCCCTGCTGTGGAATGTGCAAAGTTGCTACCAGTGTCTACACGGTTTATAGAGCTTTCTATTAAGTCTGCTGTTTCTTTTGCGGCTGTTTGGCTCCTAGTTGCAAGGGCTCGCACTTCTTCAGCGACAACTGCAAAGCCACGCCCATGCTCACCTGCCCTTGCCGCTTCAACAGAAGCATTAAGAGCTAGCAAGTTAGTTTGGAATGCAATATCTTGTATCGTTTTAATAATAAGCGAAATATTGTTAGAAGACTCTTGAATTTCATTCATAGAAACGAGGAATTTTTTCATAGACTCATTTCCTTTTTCAGCATTTTCAGAAGATTTAAATGAAATATCACGCCCGGTTATAGAGCTTTCAGCATTTTGCTTAGTTTGCTCGCCTATTATTTCCATAGAGTTAGTTAAGTCTTGAACGGCTACAGATTGTTTATAAGAGCCATCTGCTAAATCTACAGCACTTTTAGAAATTTGAGAAACACCTTTTGCTGCATAAGAAGCAACTTGATTAATTTCTAAAACTATTTTATTTAAAGTTTTTGATATACTATTTAAAGAATTACGGATTATGTCAAAATCACCTGGGTAAGTATTATCTAAGTAAGTTGTTAAATCGCCATCGGCAATGGCTGCTAAATCTATCTGTATGTCTTTTATTATATTTTCTAAAATATCTATAGTGTTATTTACTACAGTTTTAACGGCTAAGAATTTGCCTTTATAATCACCCTCAACTTTTTTATCTAACTTACCACGGTTAGCAATTAAAGTCATAACTTCTTTTATTTCGGATAAAGGCTTATCAACTTCAACTGGTATGTTATTTAAACCTTCAATAATAGTTCGCCAATCGCCATCCCATTCAGCAGTGTCTATTTGAGTTCCAAAATTCCCAGCAGATATATTTTTAGAAAGGCTATTTATTTCAGAAACTAAGTGTGTAAAGTGTTCTCTTAAAGCGTCTATTTCTTCATTAGCCCATTTCCAATTTTCTTGATAAGTGGAAACATTAGCTTTAAAATCACCAGCACCCCAAGATTTTACTACAGTTAAAATCTCTACAAAGTCTGATACATACATTTTTAAAGTGTCGTTTATCGTTTTAACTAAAACTCTGTGCCCACCCTCATAAAGTGATTCATCTAAGTAAAATTCATAGTAACCATCTATATGTTTTTTTCCTAACTTCATAACATCTTTAAGAAGCATATGATTTATTTGAGAGTTTTGAGCAAATAAATCATAAAGCTCGCCAACTATATCATCGTCTGAATTTACACCATCATTTTGCCTAGCTTTGAACGGCTCAACATTTTCATCTAATATGTGATTAGCATTTTTAATACGTTTCACAGCAAAATTTAAAAACCTAACGAGAGCAGAGCGAACGAGAAAAGAAGTAATTAAAGAAGATATAACAGCCATTGCAAACATGTAATACATAAGGTATGATAAATCTTCATGTATTAAATTAAAAATAAAATAAGTGAGGGCGGTTAAACTGAAAGTGCTTACTGTTGCAATTAAAAAGGCAACTAATGTAATTCTTTGCTTTAAAGATATTCTTTTTGATATTTTTGAATTTCCTTTTATTACCCCCCCCCC
>WRFW01000027.1 GCA_009787435.1 Defluviitaleaceae bacterium | reverse complement strand
TTTCTAGCAATATTGCTATACTCCTTTCTTTGCCCTCAAAGCTTTCAGAAAAATACTTAAGCGATAAATTTAAGCAAAAATATAATGTAATTGATTCTAATGAAAAAGCTGCTAAGTATCTAGTTAGCTTTTTCCTAAATAAATCTAACGAATGTTTTTATCTAGTTATGTTAGATGTGGCAGGGAAAGTTATAGAAACAGTTCTAGTGCAAGAAGGCACTATAGATAGAGTTCATTTTTACCCTAGAAACATAATAAAATTAATTTTTAAATATGAAGCCGCTTCGGTAATTTTAGCACATAACCACCCAAGCGGCAATTTAAACCCCTCGGGAGATGATATTATAATAACTAGAGAAATTTTAAACGCTCTTAAAATTATAAATGTAACCCTTTTTGACCACATAATTATATCTGGGCCAAATTTTTATAGTTTTTCAAATGCTAGTTTGTTGTAATATTAAAATAGCTGGTGAATAATTTTAGAGGCAGCTTTTAAATTGTTCACTAGCTATTTTTTGATTTTTTAGAATGAAGCTTAAGTCTATAAGTTTATAAAAAAATAAAAAATCTCTTGCAAAATTCTTATAAATGTGATATACTAATTACATAATATATTCAGCACTTTCACTAAAACAATTTGGAGGGTACATGAAAAATTTTGAAGAATTAATCAAACTAGCTAGCTCAAAGAAAAGTAAAATTGCAGTTGCAGCAGCTAGTGATGAGAATGTGCTTGAAGCTTGCCTTTTAGCCTATGAAAGAAATCTTGCAGATTTTATACTCATAGGCGATAAAGAAAAAATTTTAAAAACTACCGTTGGCAGTTCTAATATTTCCAATGATAAATTTGAAATATTAGATGAAAAAGATATGGCGAAAGCTTCAGAAATTGCCGTTTCTTTAGTGAAAGAAAACAAAGCCAGTGCCTTAATGAAAGGTCTTGTAGACACTTCAATAATTTTAAAAGCCGCACTACATAAAGAAAATGGAATAAGAACCGATAGGAAGCTCAGCCACTTAGCCGCTTTTGAAGTGAAAGACTATCATAAACTTTTATTTTTAACAGATGCCGCTATAAACATAGCACCAACTTTAGAAGATAAGAAAAGTATTTTAGAAAATGCTGTTTTATCTCTTAACAATCTAGGTTTTTCACCAAAAGTAGCACTTTTGGCAGCTAAAGAAAAAGTTGACCCTAAAATGCCAGTAACCCTTGAATATGAAGAAATAGTAAAAGACCATAAAAATGGCTTTTTGCCTAAATCTAGTATAGAGGGGCCTTTAGCATTAGACAATGCAGTTTCTAAGGAAGCTTGTGAAATAAAAGGAATTAAAACAGAAATCGGCGGCGATGTAGATTTGCTTTTTACACCAAATATAGAGTCAGGAAATGTTCTATATAAATCACTCACTTTCTTAGCAGGTGCAAAAACTGGCGGTGTAGTGTTAGGTGCTCAAAGACCAATTATTTTAACTTCTCGCTCAGATTCTGCAGAAGCTAAGCTCTTATCTATAGCACTTTCTCTAGTTTTTTAACTACACCTTAAAAGGAGGAATAAGAAAGCATAAATGAATATACTAATAATAAACCCAGGTTCCACTTCCACAAAAATAGGCTATTTTCAAGATGAAACAGAAATTTTTGATGAAACACTAAGGCATGATACTAAAGAGCTTAACCCAAATGTTGCTGAGCAATATGAATTTAGGATGAACATAATAGAGGGCTTCTTAAAAGAAAAAGGAATAAATATAGAAGATTTAGACACAGTCGTTGGCATGGGTGGGCTTTTAAAGCCTATCACTTCTGGTACTTGGCTAGTAAATGATTCTATGGCAAAAGATTTAAAAGCAGGCACCTATGGTGAGCACGCTTCTAATCTAGGTGGGCTCATATCTAAGGCTATCGCCGATAAAATCGGAAAAAAAGCATTTATAGTGGACCCTGTAGTAGTAGATGAATTTGAAGATATATCCCGTATATCTGGAAACCCAATTTTAGAAAGGCGTTCAATATTCCATGCTCTTAATCAAAAAGCTACTGCCCGTGAATTTTGTAACGAAAATAATTTGAAATATGAAAATGCTAATCTTATAGTAGTTCATATGGGTGGTGGTGTTTCGGCAGGTGCTCACTTTAAAGGGCGTGTAATAGATGCAAACAATGCCTTAGATGGAGATGGACCTTTCACCCCTGAACGCTCTGGCGGGCTTCCAAGCGGAGATTTAGTTCGTTTAAGCTTTTCTGGGAAATATAGCGAAAAAGAAATACTTCAAATGATTAAAGGCAAAGGCGGTTTCACTGCTTACTTTAATACTAACAATATGATAGAAGTTGAAGAAAAAGCCGAAAAAGACCCTAAAGCAAAACTAGTTTTAGACGCTTTTTGTTACCAAGTAGCTAAAGAAATAGGCTTGTTAAGCACCGTTTTAGAAGGTCAAGTAGACGGTATTATATTAACTGGCGGAATAGCTTATTCTAAATATGTCGTTTCTGAAATTACTAAAAGAGTTAGGTTTATAGCACCAGTTAAAGCTTACCCGGGCGAAAATGAGCTTAAAGCTCTTGCGTTAGGTGCTTTAAGAGTTTTAAAAGGTGAAGAAAAAGAAAAAATTTACGAATAAAAAAATAGAGTTTCATAGCTAATAAATTTATTATAGCTAGCGAATAATTTTAGCCAATGCTTTTCAATCATTATCAGCTATAATAAATTTGTTAGTTTATTATATAAAATCACATTAAAATCCCGAAGAGGGCTTAGCAAGGAGACTACAGACATGAAAGATTTTAAAGTTTTTGAATACATGGAAAAATACGCATACGAGCAAGTGAACTTTTTTCACCATAAAGAATCTGGCTTAAAAGCGGTTACAGCAGTTCACAACACAGTTCTAGGTCCTGCTCTAGGCGGCAGCCGTTTTTGGAACTATGAAACAGAAGAAGAAGCAGTATATGATGCAATGCGTCTCGCAAGAGGGATGACTTACAAAAGTGCACTAGCAGGTATAAACTTAGGCGGCGGTAAAACTGTAGTCTGGGGAGATGTGGAAAGAGTTAAAAATGAC
>WRFW01000026.1 GCA_009787435.1 Defluviitaleaceae bacterium | reverse complement strand
GGGGCAGTTGTGGTGTTGCACTCGGTGTGCCCTCAATATAAAATGCTTGCATAGACCGAGCGACTGCATCGTGTCTAATAACTACAACGTCTCGCCTGCTCATTGTTGGATGTGGTGTACTAATAGAAAATTGAAAGTCTGTAGATTGTACGTATGTCCTGCCGTGTATGAATGCACTGCCTGCCCGTAAAGTTAAAACTAAGCTATTGTTAATGCTATCTACTCTTAAGTTTGTGCTAGGGTTTGGGAAAACCCCGTTACCTAGAAACTGTCTAAAATAGTCCGCCCAAGATTGGCTATTGTAAAGTCTGTCTAGTGTACCATCTTCAGACCTCTTACTATCGTAAGGAAAGGATAGCATTTGTCTTTCATCATCGCCGATTGGCATTGCCACTATTACATCACCTCCGTTGTCTGGACTTCTATATTAAAGCCTGCTCTATCATAAAACTCAACTATATCACTAACTATTCTTTTTTCAATAAAGTCTAGGTCTCTATTTTTCAAAGTAACTACACTTCCTAAGTTCCAATCGTTTAAATAGGCAAACTGAATATTGTGTGTGTCAATTACAGCGTTTATGCTTCTTTCGTGCCTGTTTTGCCTTAAAGCTGTCTGTATAGCTTGTGTAGCTGCTATCTCCTCATCTCTTAACCCACTTGTAGACATTTCACGTCTATTTATTCCTGTATATACATTATCGTTATGAATTGTATCCCCGATAATAATTACATTACGCATACGCTCAGTTTCTTCGTGGAACATTTCTTCTAAGACATTATTAAACTCAGAAGAAAAAACAGCGTCTGAATAAGTTGGGTTGTAAAATTGCAAATCAAAGCTTTGGTTTTGTATATTGTAAATACAGTTAAAACCGAACTGGTGTTCTTCTGCAAGCTCCCCAATGATGTCTAGTGCAGAGCGTAAAGAATGTTCAACTAATACTTGCTTTGAAGAAATATCAAAAGGGAGCATTGTAAGTAAAGGAGACATACGTCTAGTAATAGCTGCACTAGTTAAGAAGTTGTCATTAATAATAGTAGTTAAAATAGTATTTAAATTAGCAGTAGTTGATATAGTTGCAACTCGTCTATCAAGCAAACTTGAAAGAAACCGACCACGCACGACTAATATAGTTCCGCTTTCTTCAGTCTGTATTACGTCCCTACCCTCAACGAGGGCAGCTTCATTTAAGTCTCTTCTAAAGAGAATATTACCTATATCAAAAAGCTTAAAATTTTCAGATGAGAAGTTTGTATTTAATCTAAACTCGCCAGTTGATGAAAACTTTCTATGCCAAACGAACTCTATAAAAGGAGGATTTAGCATTAATAAGTTTTCAAAGTCTTTATATATTTCTAATATCATTCTAGGTTTTTTAAATCTCCTGTCTAGCTTTCAAACCCCTCTCCCATGAAAGCATTCACTATCTCTTTGTAGTCTTCTTCATACTTTAAAATACTGTTTCTTAAAAAAGGTCTAGCTTCCATTCCACTAGTTGTAACGAACTGTTGATTTAATTCATCAAAGTATGTCCATGGTGTTTGTCTTCCTTGCCCAAGTTCTGCATGAACTCCTGTTCCGAACTCTATAAAAGGAGCATAGCTAACTGAATTACCGACCATAACTTCTTGATTAGCTAAGTTTACTTGATAACCATTGCTTGCTCTAAGTAAACCAGTATCTACAATGCCCATATCTGTTATCTCTAATGCCGCTAGCTCTTGCTGCTTCATTCCAATAGCTGTTAATGTTTTGCCAACATTGCGGTCAAACTGCTGTAAAACAGCTTTTTTATTTGAAGTGAATTTTACGTCCATTAATCTAGCCCTCTTTTTCTAAGAGGCGGCGTAAGCTTAGTTATAATATCTTCAAGAACAATTGTGTCAGGGTATGGCTCACCATCTTCATCAAAACCGAAACTATCCTCTCCTATCACCTCTGTAACTTCATAGTATAAATTTTCAAACTGAGTATCTGTCAAATCTTCAACATAGGTTTCAATTATTTCGTTTGGAATATTTACAAGCCTTAGAATATCTTTTTCTCTATTAGTCCACCTAACTGTTTTTTCTTGCATAGCTTCTCCTCCTTTGCGTTCCCGTAGCATTCGTAGATATTAAATTCCCAGTTTCGGGGTTAATAGCCGCCATTGCTCTTATGCCCATAAATCGTTGACTAGCTCGCCCTTTACCGTCTATCTTAATTGTGCTAATTTCTAAAGGACTTGTCAATGCATTTCTTATATTTGCAGCGGTAACATTTCTTTCATCCGCTCTATCGGTCAAATGTTTAGAAATACTACTAACTCTTATCCCATTAGAAGTTCTCATTCCTATCATAGAATTATAAGGGTCTGTTCTCTCAACCAAATCTCTATATGCCTGCGAACCTCTTAGCCCTTTAATCCTAGTTATCATAACACAACGACAGTTAATTATTTCTTCTGGTGCACCATTTGGGTCAAGCGGGTACATTAGTCCGTTGCTAAAAAGCTCATCCATTTCACGTTCTTCGCCTTGCTGTTCTTCATGGGTCTCTCTAACTCTGTCATCGTTGGTAGATATCCAAACTTTAACCATAGGCAAATCATACTGCTCTAATGCTTGGCGAGCAGCTAGCATATGTCCTTGATTAACAACTCTTAAAGTTTCAGTTCTAGCTATTCGCACGGCTCGCATATGGCTATAATCTGTTACTTTTTTTATTCTACTTGATATTTGACCAATTCCCTCGCCTAGAACTAGAGATTGGGCTAATTCCTTGCTAAGCCTGTCAATAATTGTTTGATTATCTCCCAGTCTCCTTATAGCCCTTTCATAAAAGAAAAGTCCTGTCTGCCTGTCTTTTATAAGTCCAAACGGAATAGTATAGCCTTGCATTTGCCCTGCTGTAGTATGCTCACCGTTTAAAAGGGCATTCAAAGCGTTTCTGTTTTGCATACCCCAGTTAATATTCATACCTGTCGCTCTAGCTCGTGATACTATCTTGTTTGAGTTGCTTATGTAAGAGTGTTCAAGCAAGTTAAGATTTTCTCCTCTTATC
>WRFW01000025.1 GCA_009787435.1 Defluviitaleaceae bacterium | reverse complement strand
AATTATCATACCGGCTACTACAGATGGAAGCCAGCCTAAAAATTCCCATTTACTCTTAATTCTTGCCCAAGATAAAGGGGCAGACCCTCTAAATTTGTTCCCTATTAAAAACTCTAAAAGCAAAATAGGGAATGCAGCAGTAATAAGTGCTATAAAATAGGGAATTAGAAATGCTCCGCCCCCGTTGTCAAAAGCTACAAAGGGATACCGCCAAATATTTCCAAGCCCAACAGCTGAGCCAATAGCAGCAAGTATAAACATACCACGGCTACTAAATTGTTGTTTCTCCATAAAAACAACTCCTCTCTTAAATTTTATTTTGTGAAACATTTTATAAATATTAAATAATTATATCACATTTTGCCTAATCATGCAACAATTATTTTTAAAAAATTGAAATAATGCCTCTCCAAAAAATCCCTTTGTCTATTTTTAGCTCAATCACGACTGCCAAAGAACAGGCTGTATTTAAAGCACCAATATTATAAAAAGCTAAAAATTTAGAAGTTTTTAAGGGTAAGAATAGCTAATTATTTAAAATTTCCCATTGCTCATAAAGCTCTATTAGCTCAGCTTCTTTCATTTCTTTTTCACTAAATATTGATGCAAGTTTTGTATGGTCTTGTTCATTTTGCAACTGAGTTTCTAAATCGGTTAAATTTTGTTCTAAATTTTCTATTTTAGATTCTATGCTTTTTAGTTTATTTTTAATACTTCTCTTTTCGGCTTCTTGCTTTTTCTTTTGCTCATATTCTTCTTTTCCACTGCCGACTTTGGCAGCTTTTAATTTTGATTGCAAAAAGCTAGTGTTATCGCTTTTATTTTCTTCACTATTTTTTTGTTTTGAAATATTTTTATTTTGTAAAAATTCAAAATTATCATTTTCGCTATTTGAAAATTGGCTACTAAAATAAAGCTCTGCTTCATAAACTTTTTCTAGATAATAATCATAGTTGCCTAGATATTCTTTTGTACCATTTTCGGTTAAGTTTAAAACTTTAGTTGCTGTTTCGTTTATAAAATACCTATCGTGTGAGATATAAAAAACTGTGCCCTCATAATTTTTTAATGCTTCTTCTAATATAGTTTTTGTGTTTATATCTAAATGGTTTGTTGGCTCATCTAGCATTAATACGTTTGCACCTGAAAGGCTCATAATAGTTAATAACACACGAGCTTTTTCACCGCCTGAAAGGCTGCCTATTTCTTTAAAAACATCATCTCCGATAAATAAAAAACTTGCCAGAGCATTTCTTATATCTAAATTTAATAAATGGGGATAAGCATTGTGAACTTCTTCAAAAATTGTATTTTGGGGGTTCAATTTTTTATCGTGATGCTGGTCGTAAGTTTCTATTTGCACGTTAGTTCCAAATATAACTTCATCACTATCATTCCAATCTTTTTCTAA
Organism: Defluviitaleaceae bacterium; assembly: GCA_009787435.1. Taxonomy (GTDB): domain Bacteria; phylum Bacillota; class Clostridia; order Lachnospirales; family UBA5962; genus WRFW01. Next base: position 1,630 of record WRFW01000025.1, on the reverse strand, counting down.
TAAATTATTAAAAAGAGTTGTTTTGCCAATGCCTACAGGCCCTATTAAAGCAACTCTTTCACCTCGTTTAATATCAAAATTTATATTTTTAGCTATTATAGTATCACCAATATAAGTTGTTAAATTTCTAACGGTTAAAACATCGTTCCCGGTAGTTTTATTTATATGAAAATTAATTTTAGCCGTTTTAACTTCTTTTACATCTTCAAGCTTTTCCATTCTGTCTAAAGCTTTTTCTTTGCTTCTAGCCCTTTTCACTTGTTTTTCACGCCCAAAAGATTTTAAAAGAGCTATACTATCTTCCATTTTTTTAATTTGGTTTCTATTAGTTTCATAGTGGTGTTTCTTAATTTCTTGCCTTGCTAATTTTTCTTTTAAATAAGTATCATAATTGCCATTATAAATTTCTGTTTCGCCGTGTTCTATTTCAATAATTTTTGTTACTAGCCTATTCATAAAGTACCTATCATGGGAGACTATTAAAACTGCCCCATCATAATTTTTCAAATAGTCTTCTAGCCACATTATAGTGTCTAAATCTAAATGGTTTGTTGGCTCATCCAAAAGGAGCAAATCATTTTTAGAAAGAAGAAGCCTAGCCATGCTCACAACTCTTCTTTGCCCGCCAGACAAATTTCCTATTTTAGAATTAGCATCTAACCCTAGCCCTTTAATAACGCCATTTATTTGGCTTTTATATAAAAAGCCGCCTTGCCGTTCATATTTTTCATTTAGCTTGTCTAACTTTATTATTAGTTCTTCTTTACCACCCTTTTCTGAAATTTCAAAAGTTATTTGCTCTATCTCTTTTTCTATATTTATAAGACCGGAAAAAACGCTTGTGAGTTCTTCTAAAATTGTATTTTCTAGCTCTGTGTGAGTTTGTTTTAAATAGCCTAGCTTTGTATTTTGCTTCAAAGTTATCTCGCCTAAATCTTGAGAAAGTTCGCCTGTTAAAATTTTCAACACGGTGCTCTTCCCTGCTCCATTTATGCCAATAAGAGCAGCTTTTTCTTTTTCTGCCACACTAAAGCTTACATTTTTCAAAATCTCTTTGTTGAAACCCTTTGAAAGGTTACTTACTGTTAATATCATTTTTTCTTAATTCTCCTTGAATTGTTCATAAAATAACTCTGAGTATATTAATTAGCTTTGTCCGTTTTTAGACAACATAAAATAGCACAAAAAGTGCTGTTCTTAAAGTATATCTAAAACCTTAGCAGTTTGTATATACAATCAATTATAGCATAAATCTGCTTAAGCTTCAATGATTAGCAGTTTTTTTATTTGTATGTATAGATAGAAAAATGTTCAAAGACCCAAAATTCAACAATTGGGTAAGCTATATACTTGCTTTAGTTTTCAGGTGTATAGATTTTTTAAAATTCACACTTGCTATTTTTAGATTACTATGATATAATAGCCATAAATATATATAAATTTAGGAGTGATATGAATATTAGTTTGAAAGTAACAAAAACTAGAATAGAGTATAGGCGGTTTCAAAAATGCTAAAAATAAACATAAGTGGCTTTTATAATATAGAATTAACAAATGGCGAAGTTGCCAGTTGGAAGTTTATAAATACTCCTTATGAAATTCCAGAAGATATAGGAATGTATTTTTCAAG
>WRFW01000024.1 GCA_009787435.1 Defluviitaleaceae bacterium | reverse complement strand
GGGAATGTAATAGCTTATGTATACGGGCATGATGGTATAATAAATATAACAACTGGGCAGGAACATTTTGGTGGTGAAGCTTTAGCACATAACAACTTGCTTTTAATTCCAAGGCACGATGCTAGAGGTATAAGAATATTAACAGACTCTTGGGTTATGGTTCGTGGGAATTATTTTTTAAGGTAAATTTACTTATCTTCTCATTATTTTCCTCATAATGAACATATTTTTAATTAAACCGCTAATAACATAATCTTTATATTTTTGCAGGAGAAAATTTATGAGAGTTGAAATACTTGGTATAGGAATTCACGCCATATCTATGGAAAAAGCTATAAATATTTTGAAATCTTTTTTAAATAGAGAGAATGCGAGCTTTGTAGTTACTCCAAACCCAGAAATTATAATGCGTGCTAGGAAAGATAGAAAGCTTAAAAATATTATAAATAATGCTGATTTAGCCATTCCAGATGGTATTGGAGTTGTGCTTGCTTCTCCAAAAATTAAAGATAGAATAGCAGGGATAGACCTTATAAAGAATTTTTTTGAAACTGGTGAAAATATTTCTGTTTATTTGTTAGGGGCAGCCCCTGGCATAGCAGAAAAAGCAGCTTTAAAAATCTCAAAAAAATATTCAAATGTTAAAATTGTGGGCACTCATCATGGTTTTTTTGAAGATAATAGTGTTGAAGAAAAAACTATTTTAGAAGATATTAATAAAAAAATGCCCTCTCTTTTGTTAGTTGGGCTAGGCTCGCCAAGGCAAGAAAAATGGATACATAAAAACAAGCCTAATGCTAAAATATCTATAGGGTGTGGTGGCAGTTTAGATGTTTTTTCAGGCAAAGTGAAGCGAGCACCCCATATTTTCAGAAAATTAAATTTAGAATGGCTTTATAGAGCGATTAAAGAACCTGTTCGCTTTAAAAGGCTGTTAATAATACCAAAGTTTTTATTTTTAACTTTGTTAAGGAGATTTTAAATGCTTTTTTCAAAAAAAGATAGTAGGGTTCATATGATTTTTTGGCTAGGTCTTCTAGGTATAATGCTCCTTAGGACGTTTTTTTTCGGTTTCTCATATTTTTTGTTTTTAGATGATTATAACACATACGGAATATTTAACCGAAGAAATGCCGACATTTGGAATGATATAATACTTTTTTACGGGCATTACACTTGGCGGCCTTTAGCATTTTTTGCAGATGCATATATAACGCAATGGTTTTTTAATAGTTTTGAATGGGTACTTTTATTTTATACATTTTTACATTTTTTTATTGTTCTTTTATTTTATAATATTTTGAAAAAATCAAATTTAAACTTCGGTGCTTTAGGAATTTTAATAATATCACTTTCACCGCTTCTCTTTGAATCTGTATATTGGATAGGTGCTTCAACAAGGCTTTTGCCTGCTATGTTTTTCTCTCTCATAGCTATTTATTTTATGCTTAAAGATAAATATTTGTTGTTTGCAATTTTTAGCTTTATTCAAACAGGTTTTTATGAGCAAATGATTGTGTTTCATTTAGCATTTTCAATTGCTATAATTTTAATAAATGGCAAATCAAAAAAGCTAATTTTAATTCCTATTTTAGCTAGTATTTTTATGGCTAGCTATTATTTTGTTTTTGACTTTTTAAGCGACGGCAGAGCAGCAGGAAGAATGCAATTTATATCTTTTTCAGATATTTTATTACACCCTTTTAGAGTTCTTTTTTCAGCTTTCAACACACTTTTTAGAACTAACTTTTTTATTCATTTTTATGGGCTGCCACGTGGCTTTTTGCTTTTAAATACTATACCATATATACTTCTTAGTTTGTTAGTAGTTATTTTTAGTGTCTTCGTTTTTTTAAACTTGCAAAAAGAAAAACTTTCATTAGAAGAATTTTATGATAATCCGATTACTAGGTTGATTTTAGGCGTTGTCTTAATAATTGCACCACTTGCACCATTTTTCATCTTAGAAGAAATTTGGCTGCCTGCCAGAACTGTTTTTGCTAGTATTTTTGGGCTTGCAATTTTTGCAGACACTTTATTTTCTCTATTGCCTAAGTTTTTAAAATCTTCTGTTTGTGCTCTTTTTATAGTTCCAGCTTTCCTAGTATATATAGCCGAAGTTAATAATTTTAGGCTTATTTGGCAAGTGGATACAATAGTTATAAACAATTTTTTAGAAGTTTTTGAAGAAGAAATATTTGAGGAAAATATAGAAACAAATTACAACATAGTTTTATTAAACACTAGCTATATAATAGCCCCTGTTACTTTCTCTGGAAACCATAGGTTAGAAAATATAACTTCTAGCAGCTGGGCACTTCTTGGCGGTCTTAATTCTACTAGTAGAGAGCATACTTTTAGAAATGTTATGCCTGTTCAAAATAGTCAAACCTTGCCAGATTGGGAAAATTTAATCTTTCTAGGAATAGATGAATATTTAAATATTTTTCATCTAACTTTAGATGGGTATAATTTATATTCATATGAGCATATTTTCGGGGTGATAGAAAATAATAGTTTCATATTGAACAAGCCTTACATATATTAATATTAAAAATATATGTAAGGAGGTATATAAATGTCTTTGCCTAAGCTTCCCAAGTTAACGAGAGAAGAAGCGCTTAACTCTATAATCACTTCTGTGGCAATGGAAGAAGCAGCTATAAGTAAGATATTATCGAGTATAAAGCCTTGTGAAGAATCAAAACATTTATTAGATTCATTAGTTGATTTAGAAATTATTTTGAAAAACAAATTGAAACTTGCACTAGAAATGATGGAAAAGCCACCTACTAGCTCACATAATAAACCACATGAACCACATAAGCCCCCTTTTCATGAGCACACAAAAGTTCACCACCATCATAAACATGAGCATTATCATCATAAAACGAATGATAGGCATTCAAAGTTTCATCACCACCACAAACCACATAATGAGCATACAAATCCGCATCATAATCATAAGTCTCATGATAGGCATTCAAAGTTTCAT
>WRFW01000023.1 GCA_009787435.1 Defluviitaleaceae bacterium | reverse complement strand
GTGGCAGCGCCCGCAGCAATGCCATCTAAACCAACCATTATAGCTAAAGCGGCAGAAGATATAGGCCCAGAAAGAGCCATTCCTATAACTAAAGCTATTACTATACCCATAAAAAATGGAGCAAACTCGGTGGCAGTCGTTATAAAGTTGCCTAGGGAATGTGTTATAAAAGAAAGTGGTGGGCTTAAAATAGCACTTAAAATAGCACCTACAATTAAAACTACTACAGGTGTTAGTATAATGTCTATTTTAGTTTCTTTTGAAATTAGTTTTCCAGATTCTGCGGCTGCTATTGCCACTATAAAAGCACCTAATAAATCACCAGTGTGAAAAGTGAATTGACCAACTATAAGAGTTGCAAATATTACAAGCGGAGGTGATTTTAAAGCGTATGCAACTGCTGCCCCTATTGCGGCACCTGTCATAGTCATTGAAAATTGCCCTATCTCTGTTATAAAAGCTATGTTTAAATTAGTTCCTAGCTCTCTAAGAATAAGACCTATTATTAATGAAGAAAAAAGCCCAAAAGTCATCACGCTCATAACTTTAACAAAATACCATTCAAACCCTGGCGTTACTTCTTTTTTCTTAATAAAACTAGCTACTCTGCTCATAAATATATCCCCTTAAGTATATAATTCTATAATTTTCTTAACATTATACCATACATTGCAAACCTAGTCAAGACATTTATTTCAGTTGCTTTTTTGAAAAATTTGTGGTAAAATTATAATAGAATAACTCTGAAAAATGTTAAGTTTTTAGAGTTACATTAAAAATAGCCTGTTCTTTAGGCTTTTCAAAGGTGAGCTAAAAACGCCATTTGTAAACTTTTATCTCACCCAATAGTGGATATTGTTCCAAATGGAAAGGAAGTATAAAGCATGGATGAGCTGAACAAAAATGAACGTTTTAAAATCGCTTCCACACTGCCAGACCTTAAAGACAAAATAACGATAAATATAACATCTGAAAACCCGAAAAAAATTTATTGGTATATAAAATTTAATTTACAGCTGCATAAAAAATCAGTAACTGAAAAATCTATGATTGTTATAGATATGAAAGGGAATATTTTAAAAACTAACTGCTCTTATGATGAAAAAAATGGAATAATAGTAGTTTCGCCGCTGGAATCTTACGAAAAAAATAAATATTACATACTATCTATAAATAGAGATATACATAGCAGCAGTGGCAAAAAGTTAGAAAAGCCAATAAATATAATGTTTAAACTGAAATCATAGAATAAAATTCAAAGCCTAGCATATCATTAGTTATAAAACCAAACATATGGAGGCTATAAATGGAGAATTTTGATATTTATAAAGATATATCTGAAAGAACTGGCGGCGATATTTATATAGGTGTTGTTGGCCCTGTGCGAACGGGAAAATCAACTTTTATAAAAAGATTTATGGATGAACTAGTAATTCCAAATATTGAAAATATTTATACTAAAGAGCGTGCTAAAGATGAACTTCCACAAAGCTCTACAGGCAACACAATAATGACTACAGAGCCAAAATTTATACCAGCTGAAGCAATAGAGATAGCCCTTGAAGATAATATTCTCTTTAAAGTTCGGATGATAGATTGTGTAGGCTATTTAGTGCCAGGGGCAAACGGCCACACAGATGAAACAGGCCCTAGGATGATAAATACCCCATGGTCTGAAGAAAAAATGCCTTTTGCAGAGGCAGCAGAGCTAGGCACTAGAAAAGTAATAAATGACCATTCAACAATCGGTGTAGTAATAACGACAGACGGTAGCATAACAGATATTGCAAGAGGAAGTTACATAGAAGCAGAAGAAAGAGTAGTGAACGAGCTTAAAGCGATAAATAAGCCTTTCGTGTTACTTTTAAATACAACTAAGCCATTTGCACCAGAAACAGAAGTTTTAAAGAGCGAGTTAGAAGAAAAATATGAAGTGCCTGTGTTAGCTTTAAATTGTTCCCAATTAAAAGCAGAAGATATAAACGATATAATGGAAAAAATTCTTTATGAATTCCCGCTTAAAGAGCTTAAAGTATTTTTGCCAAAATGGATAGAGACATTAAAAACAGACCATTGGTTAAAACAGAGCATAATTAAAACTGTGAAAAACTTACTTTCTGAAACTTCAAATAAATTGCGTGAAATAAAGAGCTATATAGAACTAATCGAAGAAAATAACTTTATAAAGAAAGCCTATATAGACCAAGTATTACTAGGCGAGGGAGCTTGTAATATAGAAGTTCGTGTGGATGAAACTTTATTTTATAAAGTAATAAGCGAAACTACAGGGATGGATATAGATAGCGACTATAAACTAATATCAACAATTAAAGTTTTGGCAGAAGCTAAAAGAGAATACGATAAAATTAAATATGCTTTAGAAGAAGTTCACCAAAAAGGATACGGAATAGTAACCCCTAGTGCTGAAGAGATGAGATTAGAGCCGCCAACTATAGTGAAACACGGTGCTAAATTTGGTGTTAAAATTAAGGCTAGTGCACCATCTTTGCATTTAATTAGAGCGGATATTGAAACAGAAGTTAGCCCTATAGTTGGCAATGAAGAACAAAGCAGAGATTTAGTAAACTATATTTTAGAGCAAATGGAAAATGAGCCGGAAAAAGTATGGGAAATGAATATGTTTGGTCGCTCTATGAATGATTTAGTTCAAGACGGATTAAAAAATAAGCTATACCATATGCCAGAAGACGCTAGAATTAAGTTTCAAGATACTTTGCAAAGAATTATAAATGAGGGAAGCGGCGGTTTAATTTGTATAATATTATAACCACCGCCGCAAGTTGTTTGAAAAGCAAAATAAAGCTCTTATTTTTAAGAAACTAAACTTTAATATATAATCACTATAATCTCGCCGCAGGTGATTTGAAAAGCAAAAAAGTGAGTACAAACAAAATTAAAATTAAAAAAACCATAAATATGAAAGAATAAGTGCCAAATAAATTAAACATAAAACCTACTATCATAC
>WRFW01000022.1 GCA_009787435.1 Defluviitaleaceae bacterium | reverse complement strand
TAAAAAGAGCCTTTTAAATAAGGCTCTTTCTTGAAGTTAGTCTAATTTTTCAATCAACAACTATGCTAATTCTTCTAATATAGCGTCTTTAGGTAAAATGCCAACGTGTCTTTTAAATTCACTTCCGCCTTTAAAAGATATAAGAGTTGGTATACTAGTAACACCAAATTGGTTTGCTATGTCTGGGCTTTCGTCCACATTTAGTTTGTATATAGTAACTTCTTCTGTTTCGCTTGCTAATTCATCTAACACTGGGGCAAGCATTTTACAAGGGCCGCACCAATCAGCGAAAAAGTCTACAATAACTGGTTTTTCGCTATTAGTTAGGTTTTTAAATTCTTCACTACTAATCTTTTGAACGGACATATATATTCCCCTTTCTTTATGGATAATAAAATAAATAATTAAGCTACATCTTATTTTAGCACATATTTTTCAAAATTGCAAACATTTTTTTGCCGCCTGCAAGGGGCGTATTAATTTTCCTCTTCTTCCATTCTCCTTTGCATAAAAAGCCATTGAATCATACCAATCATCACTGTGCTTATGAGTAAAGAACTTCCGCCATAGCTAATAAAAGGCAAAGTTACCCCTGTTAGTGGAATTATTGAAACAGTGCCGCCAATTATTAAAAATGTTTGAAATGCTAAAACGCTAGTAAAGCCTATAGTTAGCAAGCTATAATAGCGGCGATTAGCACGGAGTGCAATATGAACCCCTCTATAAAAAATCATAATGTATATACCTAAAAGCATTATAGCAAAAAATGTGCCAAATTCTTCTGCTATAGCTGCATATGTTAAATCTCTTGAAACTACAGGAACACGCCAAGGAATTCCAAGAGTTAACCCGCTTCCAAAAGGTCCCCAGGTGCCTATTGCAAAAAGCGATTGTATAGTTTGATAACCAATGCCATGTACATAAGCCCATGGGTTTAGCCAAACAGAAACACGCACTTGCACATGATAAAAAACATGATAAGATATGAAAGCACCAACTGTAAAAAGCCCAAACCCTGCCACAAATAATAAAGCTCTGCCTGTGGAAACATACATTAATATCATATAACTAACGAAAAAGATTAATGCGGCTCCTAAATTTCTTTGAAAAAATAATATTGCAACGAAAAGCACAGCAAAAGCAGAGGGAATTATAATCTCTCTAAATGAAAGTCTTTTTCTAAAAGAAGTTGCGAGATATAAAATATATAAAAAACTAGTCGCTTCGGCAGGGGCAAAGCCAAAATCTGTTCCAGGTATTTCTATCCTTCTTCTTGAACCAAATTCTTCAACTCCGAGAAAAGCTGAAAGCAAAATTATTAGCCCAAGTCCCAAATATAAATAATTCATACTTTCTATTTTTGGTAATATTTTTAAAATTAATGGCAAAAACATAATCACTAGCATACTTAAAAATAACCAAACAATTTGTTGCATAGCTAAGTTAAAATTAAGCCTAGATAAAATAATCAAACTTACACTAGTTAAAAAAAATAGCCCATTCCACATTAGCGGGCATGTGCTTTTATAAACTTTTGGTATAACAAAAAGAGAAACAAAATATATTAAAAGCCAATGAACACCTATCATAAGAATTTCTTCATTCCAAAAGTAAAGAATTGAAAAACCCATTAAATGAATTAGCACTATAGTTATTCTTTGCTTAATGATAGGGAATTTAGGGTCTTTTAATAGTTTGCCACGCTCAATTAAAACGTATATAACGCCTTGAAGCAAAAAATAAAAAATGAAAAATGCAAAGAAGTAACGTGATAAAGTTATAAATAATTCTAACATTAAATCATCTTTTCCTTTTTATTCAAATCAAGCTTTTTCAAAACGCCAGAAAGTTCATTTTTTGTTTTTTCCAATTCATCTCTCAAAATTTTATTTTCTTCTTGTAAATTGTTTGTAAGCTCTATATATTCAGTTAAGCTTTCTGTCAGCTCTTTTAGTTCTTCTTTTAATTCTTCATTTATGTTACGCTCTTTGAAAAGGTCATCGGCGATGTTTAGGGAAATGAATAAAGTTTTCATTCTGTGATTTATATATCCGTTATTTTTTTGGCGGTGAATATCTTTTATTTTAGCATCAATATAAGCTGCAACCTTTTGAACATATATCGGATCATCTTCACTAACGAGTTCATGAACTTGCCCATCTATAACTACTTTAACATTATTAAGTTCGTTCATAATAACTCCTCTTTCTATTTGTAGTAATCAAAATACAAATCGTAAATACGAACTGTATCCCCTTCTTCTATTCCTTCTTCTTCAAGAGCTTTTATAATTTCTCTTTCACGCAAGTATTTTTGGAAAAAAGCGAAGCCTTTTTCAGTTTCTAAATTTGTATTTGAAAGCATTTTTTCTATAGCAAGCCCCTCGACTACGTAAGTTCCGCGGTCTATAGTTATTTTAAATGCTTCTGAAACTTCTTCTTCTTTTTCTATAAAATTTTCTTCAAACACTATAGTTTCTTTTTGGTCTTTTATTAATTCACTTGCTTTTTTTAAAAGCTCATCTATTCCAGTATTAGTAGCTGCAGATATAGGGATTACTGGGCAATTTGCTTTTTCGATAAGCTCTTTTAAATTTTCCTTTGCTTCTGGCAAATCCATTTTATTTGCTGCTATTATTATATTTTTAGAAGTTAAATTGCTATTATATTTTTCTAGCTCTTTCATTATTAGTGTTTTTGCTTCTAATGGTTGCATTTCTATTCCTGCAACGTCTACAACTAATATAAAAGCTTTCGTACGCTCTATATGCCTTAAAAAATCATGCCCTAAGCCTATTCCCTCGCTAGCCCCCTCAACGAGCCCTGGAATATCTGCAAGCACAAAATCTTCCCCCCATTTCGAGCGGACTACTCCCAAATTAGGTGAAAGAGTAGTGAAATGATAGTTAGCTATTTTAGGGTTTGCATTAGTAGCCATAGCTAAAAGAGTGCTTTTCCCCACATTTGGTATACCTATTATTG
>WRFW01000021.1 GCA_009787435.1 Defluviitaleaceae bacterium | reverse complement strand
TTTTCACTATTTGCCCTGGCACAACAACAGCCTCTCCACTAAAAACTGTAACACTTTCTATTATGCCAGCCTTTGCCGCCACTATCTCACTTCTTATCTCTTCTTCAAGTTCCATTGTATTTTCAATTTCATAAATAATTAATACAGCCCTTGTACCAACTAATTCAAGATTTATAAATGATATATTAAAATTTTCAAGCAAGCTATTTTCAAGTTCAAATCTATTTATAGAATGCCTTAAAGTGCCTAGCCGCAAACCATTTTCATTTAAATGGCTCATTAAAACATCATGAGAAATATTTTCATAGCCATTAATCTCTATATCCCATATGAAAGCGGTTAAAGAATATAAACTTATAAAAAAAAACGCTGTTCCAAAAAGCAATATTTTGCGTTTTCTATGTTTAAAAATAAAAAATGGAGCACCGCTTTTCTCTATTATTTTAATTTTAGAAGCAGTCTTTCTAGCTATAGGCCTAAGCTTTCTAAAATGGTTTACGCCAACCTTGGCTTTTAAAAAGCCTTCTCTTTCAATATCCCAAAGGGGAATGCCATGAAATATTGCCATATTTAAGAATCGTTCTAGCTGAGCCCCTTTTACTTCTATAGTAACATAGCCTTTTATTAAATTATAAAATCCCACAATTTTTTATCACTCCTTTTATTTCTATTTGCTCTTTATCTATTTTTGTTATAACTAAGCTTTCACCCTCAATAATAGCGACGCCATTTTTAACTTTCAATCTCAAAAAATTTTCTGTATATTCTAATATTTGTTTATAATTTTGAACTGTTACCGACTCGTTACTTATCATTTTTATAACAGGCAAATCAAGAACAAGTTCTCTAGGCAGCTCTAACTTATCTGAAATTTTCTCTATTTTTTTCATGTTATAGTATATGCTTGAATATATTTTAAAATAACAAAAAAGCGAACTTAAGCCCGCTTTCGTTTATCATTTTAATATACTGTAAGCTGTTTAAATATATTCTTTATTTTCTTTTAGCCCCCTAAAGTAACATCGCAAGTTTGATACCAGTTTAAAGCGTCTATAAAATCTTGCTCTTTAAAATTTGGCCAATAATTGTCTACAAAATAAAAATCTGAATATACAGACTGAACAGGCAAAAAACCGCTTAGTCTTTTTTGCCCACCCCATCTTATTATTAAATCTAACCTTGGAATTTCTTTAGAAACCATATCTTTGCCTATATCTTGTTTCCAATCATAGTTTATTAAAAAATTTATATTTATATTACTTTTTCCATAGTTAACACGCTTATTTGAAAACTTTAATAGCTCTTTTGGGAAAATATCGGTTTTATCATTTCCAACTACTAAAATATTTGCATCTTTTTCAGCAATTTCAAAGACTGATTTTATACAAGCTTTAGTAAAAGCTTCTCTTTGGTATTTTGGTCTTTTATTATTTGCAGTTGTAAAACCATAAAATGTCGCTTCTTTAATTCCGTATTGTTTCATTAATTCACAAAGCTTTGTGCCTGCCTCTATACCATTTTCATAACCTTTGTCTTTTTCTAAACCATTCTCTACTGCCCATCTTCTATTCCCATCTGGGATTATTCCAATGTGATTTGGTATTCTTAATTTATTCATATTTTTATTATTGCCTCTAAGTATAAAAAATATGTTTTGGCATGTTTAATTATTAAAAATTAAAGAAAAAATCCATAAATTTGCCCATATACAATTATAAAAAATTTTGATAAAATGGTATTATAAAGTTTTACAATTAAAATTAGAAAGGAGTGATAAAATTAAGATTTTAAAAAATTATATGTAACAAGATTTTTAAAATGCTTTTTGAAAGGAACTTTAAAAGAGCTTTAATTCTTAAAAACATTCTAGCTAATTTATGTTACATGTGAGTTACAATTAATATTTTTGCAACATATTTGTGTTATAATTTACTTAAAATAATTTTTGGAGGTAATTTTTAATGAAGTTTTTAAAAAACATTTCTTTAGCAGGAATTTTAACTGCTCTGTTTGCTGTTGTTTTTACTACTAACGCTTATTCAAACGAAGTTACTATAATAAAGACATCACCACAGTCTAACGTTTTTGTAGGTCAAAACATAACTCTAACAGCTATCGTAATACCAGACCATGGGCAAGAACTCGTATGGTGGTCTGGCGATGGCAGAGCTACTGTAGTTCAAGATAACCAAGGCCGCTATATTTTTAACGCTACTCAATCAGGCACTATTAGAGTTCACGTAATGGAGCAGCTTTATAATACTTCTCAATATTTTGATATAGAAGTAATGGCTTCAAATGAGCCTACAATCCAAAGCATATCTTTATCTGGGCTAACTGCACCAGTTGCTGGTCAGCTACCTCAAAATACTATTAACACAAACGATTCCCGTATAATCCAACCTAATTTTGTTTGGCAACGCCAATCCGGTAACGATTGGAATACTTTTAGTGGCAGCTTCAATTCTAACACTAACTATCGCCTTGTTTTAACTTTAACTACAAATCACCCAAGTGGCTTTGCAGTTAACGTGCCTGTTTCAGTTAACACTGGAACTGTTTCAGCAAACCAAACTAATAATTTGAATGCGATGAGCATTACCCGTTATATAACATTTCCTACAACAGCAGTTGATAATGCAGATATTAACATAACTGGTTTAACTGTGCCAATAGCAGGTGCTTTGCCAGTAAACGCTAATAATGTTAACACACAGCAATCTGGAATTAACGTAACAAACGTAGTTTGGGAGCGTAGCCAAGGGGGGAATTGGGTAAACTTCCAAGGAAACTTCGGCAGCAACAATGCTTACCGTGCTATACTTACTATTACTACTAATGCAAATGCTGGTTTTGCAAGCAATATTATAGTGGCAGCACCAGGTGGCACTATTACTGGCAACAACAGTTCAGGCTCAGCTGAAATTACCCGCATAGTTACTTTCCCGAACACGGAAAGCG
>WRFW01000020.1 GCA_009787435.1 Defluviitaleaceae bacterium | reverse complement strand
TCAGTCGTTTCCTGAGAAGTAAATTCAGTCGTTTCTTGGGTAGTAAATTCGGTAGTTTCTTGGGTAGTAAATTCGGTAGTTTCTTGAGAAGTAAATTCAGTTGTTTCTTGAGAAGTTTCTTCAGTCGTTTCTTGGGTAGTAAATTCGGTAGTTTCCTGAGAAGTTTCTTCAGTTGTTTCTTGAGAAGTTTCTTCAGTTGTTTCTTGAGAAGTAAATTCGGTAGTATACTCAGTAGTTTCTATTGTGGTAGGCTGCTCTGGAATTTGCGGTGTAAACACTAAAAGGGGTTCTATATCTTCAATAACTAAGCCATGATACATTAATATTTCTAATAATTCATATAAATCACCTATGTTTTGGTTATCATATAAAAACATCATAAGCCTTAATAGTCTATTTATTTCTGGGCTTATAGGTGGTGGAGGTGTATTTGCTACTCTTGCATCTAAGTAGTTTTGTATTTCTTGTAGTTGGTTTGGTCCGGTTATTCCTAGCCAATCATTGTGGTCGGATGTTAAATTTGGTGAATTAAAACCCGCTTGGTCAAATAAATTATCTAAAATTGATGGGTCATTTTGTGCGAACACATAGTCAAGAAAAGCTTGGTAGTCTAAATTTACTGGTGTTCCTCCCCAAGAAAGCTCATATCTACCCTCTGTGTGTCTAAAGGTTGCTATTATCTCTGGGAAAGGATTTTCTAAATCTCTTGGCAATGTACGCCCGAGTGCAGCATGGTTAATAGTTATATTAAAGCCAAGTTCCCAAGTCCAATTTGGTATGTTGCTTTGTAAAGTATCTTCTCGTATAGTTATATTTGGTGAAGTGTTAGAAAACCCACCTGCTCTAGTTAGTAAAAGGTCTAAGGCTTCAGTTACAGTTGCAGAAGATTTTATAGCTATTGCTGCTAAATCATCATGCCCCCAATAGCCACGGCTGCCCATAAATGGAGCCATTCCGATAGTTATATTGTAATTATTGCCTAAAATATGCTCAGCTCCAATATACATATTTGCAGGCAGACCTAGCTCTGTTCGCACAAAAGTTATAACGTCGTTTATTGCAGCAGAGTTTGGAGCATATCTTGCATATACAGTTCTTCCGTTATGAAGATTATAATCTACTATATTTGGCATAGGCTCAGTGAAAGCACTATCTAAATACCAGCCTATAAATTTATAATTTTGTTTTCTAGCACGAAGAGAACCAAATCTATCATTATATGGTCCACGGTTAAGGGTTGATAAATGCCCAAATGTTTGACTTCTAAGGGTGTGCCCGCTTCTTTCATCTCCAGTAGTAAAGTCTACATTTATTTGAAGAGGGCGAGCACCGAAATGGGCGTGTAAGGTTACTGGAGAAGATAGTGCCCATAAATTGTGTGTACCACTTAACACATCATTTGGGTTTTGCAGCCAAGTCTGTATTGAATAACCAGGTCTTACAGCCATTGCCCAGGAAGAATCCCAAAGCACGTGGTTTGGCACATAAAGCTCTAAAAAGCGGGCTTGCTCTGGCGTGCGGTCTGCTGCGGGAATCGGGGTTAACACATTTTCTAGCCAATCTACTATTCTAAACCCTTCTTGAACCCACATAACTTCAGCAGGTGCAAAGCCGCCAAAATCAAAAGTAACAGGTATCATAGTAATTGGAGCTGCTCTAAAAAGCACATTTCCAGAACTATTAAAAATTAATGGAATAGAACCTATTATAGGGTTAGTAAAGCTTCTTTCAAATTGTAAGCCTCTTGTTTCTAAAAATCTATAAAGCTGGTTTATTTCAGGCATATTCATATTCATTAATCCGCTCACAAAATGAAGAATAGCTATTTGTTCTTCACTCAAGCTTACAAAAAAATCTAAAAAATCTTCTTGGCTTGGATTATTTGCCCAACTTATTGGGTTGCTGTGCCAAGCTGAGCTTAAATTATTTATATCGTTTCTTGCAAACCCTGCTCGCACTGTTATATAAGAGGTGTCTATTGGCCAACCGCTGTTTACTAAAGGAGAGCTCATTATATTTTGTACTTCTTCCCATAAAGGCATATGGTTTGTAAAGCTGCTAAGAATATAATTTTCTAAACTTGTTTCAAATCTTGATATAGATACATTTGCAAAGGTTTCAAATTCTAATATATATTCTCCGCCGCCAATTGGTGTAGCTGAAACTAAGCTCTGTGCTCCTGTAAAAGGTGCTGGCAGAGCAGTAAGTGCTGTTTCTATTCCATTAATATCTACAGGAATTTCAACAGGCATAGCTGAAAATGGCACTATCCTTGTGCTTTCAATCATTTCTGCTCTATTTTTTCTACTTTCCTCTTTTTGCACTTCTTGTGCTAGTTCTTCTCCTTGCCTATCATTTATAGTATTTGCTAATATTTCTATTGGCACACCGCTCATAAGCCTTAATGCCAAAAATGCGATTAAAAGTTTTTTTTGAGCTTCCTTTAAGTAACTTCTTTTCATAAGTCTAACCATCCTTGTTTTTATTTTGGAAAATAAATATCCATAAAATTAAATATCCGTTCAGTTTCATTTATCGTCTTTTTTTGGATAGGGGTTTAGATTTAATTTCAAAAATTTTGCCCACTGTTTGAAACTTAATTAAATTGCAATGTGTTTTCGTTAAATTTTTTAAGATTGTGTAGACAAACCCCTTGAGTTTAGTAAGAAAATATGGTAGAATATATTATACGAAAATTTATTATGTAGGTGAGTTGTGTTGATTGATAAAAAAGATAAAATAATGTTGATAGATGGCAATAGTATAGCATACCGTGCTTTTTTCGCTCTGCCTTTACTAACTAATAAAGATGGCAGCTATACAAACGCTATTTATGGCTTTCTAAATATTTTTTTAAAATTATATTTTGAAGAAAAGCCTGAATATGTAGGCGTCTGCTTTGATGTTAAAGGCGGCAGTTTTAGAGATGAACTGTTTGAGCAATATAAAGGG
>WRFW01000019.1 GCA_009787435.1 Defluviitaleaceae bacterium | reverse complement strand
CCTGTGTTATTATTATAAGGGTAGAAAAAGCATTCCAACGAAAAAAAGGTATAATCTTTTAAAATAAGGTGAAAATGCCTTTAATAGCGGTCTGTTTTTAATCTATATAGCAATCTTAAAAATAAAAAATTAGAAAGGAATTAAAAAATGAATGGTAATACAGTAGAAAAAAATTATTCTACACAAATTAACTTTATGTCAAAGTCTGCGGATTGGAATAGCGAAAGATTTAATTCTATTTACGATAAACTTAATAAAGGGCTTGATGATTTTAAAAGCCTTTTAAGTGATGAGTTAAAAGAAGAATTTAAAAAATTACAAAATTTATATAAAGAGTATAATTTTATTTATGCTCATGAAGAGTTTTGCCATGGTATATACTTGGCGACAGGTGTATCAAGAAGAGATTTAAAAGATTTAAACGAAGAAGTAACAGAGTAAATTATAATCTTCAAAAATAATATTTAAAAAGAGGGATAAAAAATGAATGATAACACAAAATTAAAACAATTATATGAGGGTCGCTTGCCGTCCGCTGAAAGAATGGCATGGGCTAGTAGTGAATTTATAACGGCATTTGCAAAACTTCAAGTAGAAATTGATAATTTCAAAGCTAACTTAAACTATGATTTAAAAAAGCAGTTTGAAGAACTTAGAGAGCTGCAAAAAGAATATAACGCAATATATGCTTATGAAGATTTTGCCTATGGCTTTAAACTAGGCATGGAGTTAACGAAAGAAAGCCAAAAAGTGTTTGGAAAGCCTACAGTGTTTTAAAACCACCCTCGGTGGAGAATAATCATGGAGGAATGTTTTTTACTAAATAAAACTCCATGAATTATACTGGCTGGAAAGCCTTTTTTAAAGTAGCAACTTAAAATTGGTGCTAGCTTTTTTAAAATTTATAGCTTTTAGATTATCAAAATTTAAATTGTTACTTTAGATAGTGCCAAGTTCAAATAATATTTACTATAAATTACTATAAGCAAGGAGGATATTTTAAACAAATAATGAAAGAACCAAAAATAACAGCACTCTATGAGCGTGTATCAAGAGATGATGAGCTAAAAGGCGAAAGTAATAGTATAGTAAATCAAAAACAAATGTTAGAAGATTATGCTACAAAAAACGGTTATCATAATATTAAACATTTTACAGACGATGGGATAAGCGGAACAACTTTTGAAAGAGATGGTTTCAAAGCAATGATTGAAGAAATTGAGCTTGGCAATGTTTCAACTGTTATTGTAAAAGATATGTCCCGTTTTGGGCGAGATTATTTGCAAGTAGGTCTATATACGGAAGTTATGTTTCCTAAAAAAGGTATACGTTTTATAGCTATAAATAATAACATAGATAGCCAAAATAAAGAAAATAATGATTTTACACCATTTTTAAATATAATGAATGAATGGCATGCAAGAGATACGAGCAGAAAAATTAAAGCTGTTGTTAAATCACGGATGGAGAAAGGGTTTACTTGCTCTGGAAGTGTACCTTATGGTTATATAGCAAGCAAAGAGGATAAAAATAAATGGGAGATAGACGAAGATGCCGCGAATATAGTTAAACGAATGTTCCAAATGGTTATTGATGGATATGGAGTTGGTCAAATAGCTAAAACATTAAGAATTGAAAAAGTTCCAACCCCGTCTGAATACTGGGCAAGAACAGGACAGCCAGTCCGTGGGGCTAGGTCTGCAAATCCGTATAGCTGGAACCCTACTAATATAGCTACAATGCTTGAAAGACAAGAGTATATAGGCACAAAAGTTTTGGGGAAAACAACTACTGAAAATTATAAAACTGGAGAGAAAAGAAAGACAAATAAAGATGAACAGTATATTTTTGAAAATGCTATTATTCCTATTATAGACAAAGAAACATGGGAAAACGTACAAAAACTAAGAAGTACTAGAAGATGTATTCCTAAAAAAGAAAGTAAACCAAATCCGCTAACAGGATTACTTTTCTGTGCTGATTGTGGTTCTAAAATGTATTTTCATTGCAGTAATTATCTATATAGCTGTTCAAAATATAAAAACAGTTTTGAAGTTAAAGCTTGTACTATTCATAGTATAAATCTAAAAAATATAAAAGATTTAATATTAATTTCTATAGCTCGCATTAGTTACTATGCTACTCATTTCACAGAAGAATTTTTAGAAAAATTAAAAAATCAATCAAACACTGTACAAGAAGAAACGGCAAAAAATTTAAAAAAGAAGTTAGCTAAATCTAATCACCGATATACAGAATTAGATACACTTATAATTAGTCTGTATGAACAGAAAATTTTAGGAAAGCTTTCAGAAAAGAACTATATAAAATTTTCAGAAAGTTATGAGCGTGAGCAGTCAGAGCTAGAAAAATCTATACAAGAAACTAAAGAAAAATTAAATGTTCTAAGTAACGAAAAATTAAAATCTCAAAATTTTATTGAGTTAGTAAATAAATATATAGACTTTTCAGAGCTAACTACTACAATGTTAAATGAGTATATCAACAAAATTTTTATTCATGAAAAAGACGAACTGGGCAAACAGCACGTGGATATTTATTTTAATTTTATCGGTAAATTTAATATCCCTTTAGATTTTATAACTCCCTTAGAACTTGAATTGAAAAATCGTGTGGAAGAAGAAAAAGAAGAAGAATTACAAAAAATAAAAGAAAAGAGAAAAGAATTTAAACAAAAATATAAGGAAAGAAAAAAATCGCTTAATCAAAAAGTGCTTTTAGGAATTGCAACAGAAGAAGAATTACAAAAATATAATGAAAACCTAGAAAAGAAAAAAGTTTATAATGAACATAGAAGAGAAAAATATCATAAAAATAAAATTATATTACCTCCAATAGAAAATATTTTAACTAAAATAAATTCTGATATAGAACTTACAGAAGAAGAA
>WRFW01000018.1 GCA_009787435.1 Defluviitaleaceae bacterium | reverse complement strand
ACTTGGGCTTTGGGGCACTTAGTTACCCTTTCAGACCCCGATGATTATAAAAAAGAATATAAAAATTGGCAGTTAGAACATTTGCCTATAATTCCACCAAAAATGCGTCTTAAGCCAATACCACAAACTTCTAAACAATATAAAGTCGTTACAGATTGGATGAAAAAGCCAGAAATCAAAGAGATAATTATAGCGACAGACGCAGGGCGTGAGGGTGAATTAGTAGCAAGGTGGATTATAGAATTTGCAAATATAAATAAACCTATAAAACGCCTTTGGATATCTTCCGTAACAGATAAAGCTATAAAAGAGGGCTTTTCAAAATTAAAAGACGGTAAAGATTATGAAAATTTATATTATAGTGCAAATTCAAGAGCCGTTGCAGATTGGTTAGTAGGAATAAATGCAACTAGAGCTTTAACTACTAAATTTAATGCACAGCTAAGCTGTGGGCGTGTTCAAACACCTACTATTGCTATAATCAAACACCGTGAAGATGAAATAAGAAGCTTTAAACCTGTAGAATATTATGGTGTGCAATTTTTGAACGGAAGTATAAAATTTACTTGGATTAATAAAGATAATAATTCAAGAATTTATAATAAAGAAAATGCCGAAAGTATTTTAAAAAAATGTAAAGCTGGAACGGCTAAAGTGAATAACATTGTTTCTAAGCAAAAATCTACTCATTTAACAGGTCTTTATGATTTAACTACACTTCAAAGAGACGCAAATAGACTATTTAGCTTTTCTACAAGCCAAACTTTAGATATAGCACAATCTTTATATGAAAGACACAAATTAACGACATACCCGCGAACAGATAGTAAATACCTTTCTTCAGATATAGTAGATACTATAAAAGATAGGTTAAAAGCCGTATCGGTGGGAGAATATAAAATTCATGCCCAAAATTTAATAAAGAATGGATATGATTCAAAAAGAGCAGTAAATAATTCAAAAGTAACAGACCACCATGCAATTATACCAACTGAAGAAACACCAGATTTAAACGACCTTTCAAGTGCTGAAAGGCGAATTTATGATTTAATAGTGAAAAGATTTTTAGCACTTCTTTCACCTGCTTTTGAATATGAAGAAACACAAATTTTTCTTGATATTTCCTTGGAAATTTTCACTGCAAAAGGAAAGTTAGTTAAGAAAATGGGCTATAAAGAGATATTTGCTAAATATGAAGAAAAAGACGAAGAAGATGAAGACCAACGTTTCCCAAACTTTAAAAAAGGTGAAACCTTAGAAGGAACTTTTAAAATAACGACAGGGAAGACTAAGCCGCCAAGCTATTTAACTGAGGGAACACTTCTTGCAGCTATGGAAAATCCAACTGCTTATGTAGATAAAAGCTTAGCAAACACTTTAAAAGAAGCAGGGGGAATAGGAACGGTTGCAACTAGAAGTGATATTATAGAAAAGCTTATAAATAGTTTCTTAATAGAGCCGAGAGAAAAACACCTTTTTACAACAGCAAAAGGGAGACAGTTATTAGAAATAGCACCTAAAGATTTAAAAACACCTGCCTTAACAGCTCTTTGGGAACAAAAATTAACAGGTATATCAAAGGGAGCTATTAAAAAAGACGCTTTTATTTCAGAAATTAAAACTTACACAAAAAGTATAATTCAAGAAATAAAAGAGAGCGAAGCAATATACAAACACGATAATATAACTAACAAAAGCTGCCCTGAATGTAATAAAAAAATGCTTCGTGTTCGTGGAAAAAGGGGCGAATTTTTAATTTGCCAAGATAGAGAGTGCGGCACAAGAATAATTGAAGAAGATAAAAATAAACCAAAAAGAGAAAGGTATAATGGTGCATCTAAATCTGAAGTTAGTAAATATCTAAATAAAAAAGATGAAGCTCCAAAAAACAATGCATTAGCAAACCAGTTAGCCGGTTTAAAATTTGATTAAATACTAAAAAGCGATATATTTTATAAACATATATCGCTTTTTTATATTTTTCAAATTTAAATTATGCTCAGTTTCTCAATTTTGTTAACACATCTTAATAAAAGACCTTTATGGCAATTTGGGTTTAGCTACAATAGCTGCAATTAGTCCAAAAATTATAGCTGCTGCAATTCCTGGGGCTGTATGTCTTAGACCACCTGTAAATATTCCTAAAAAACCGATTTGGTCAATTTCTTTAAAAACACCTTGAACTAAAGCGTGTCCAAAACCTACTATAGGAACTGTTGCTCCAGATCCTGCAAACTCAGCAAATGAGTTATAAATGCCTATTCCGCTAAGTATAGCCCCTGCTACAACGAAACCAACCATAATCCTAGCTGGTGTTAATTTAGTTTTATCTATAAGAATTTGCCCTATTACACATAAAAGACCGCCTATTATAAAGGCTTTTAAAAAAATCATATCATCATCTCCTAAACTATTTCTATTGATATGGCATGGGCAATACCCATTATCGGTCTTTTTTGCTTAACACTCGTTGCACTCATTAAAGCACCAGTTGGGACAAATAAAAGGGTTTTTAAATTTTTTTCAAGCATTTGTTTATATAAATAACCGGCAAAGGTAACCGCTGAACAAGCACATCCACTGCCGCCTGAATGTGTGTCTTGCTTTTCTTTATCAAATATTAAAATGCCGCAGTCTGTATAATTTTCTAATTTATATCCTTGTTCACTTGCAAGCCTTAAAACTAATTCATGCCCGATATAACCTAAATCACCTGTTGCTATCATATCATAATAATTTGCGTCTGTGCCAGTTTGTTTTAAATGATTAATTATAGTGTCTACAGCAGCCGGAGCCATCGCCGCTCCCATATTCATTGGGTCTGTTGTTCCGTAATCTACTACTTTTCCAGTCGTAACATATGT
>WRFW01000017.1 GCA_009787435.1 Defluviitaleaceae bacterium | reverse complement strand
TACACCTTTCATATAAAAATATTTATAAAGGTCTTTTTTGCCTGGCACTCTCTCTTTAATTTTGTACTTAGAATATATAAAAATGCCGCTATCATCTAACCCCATTATTTGAAAATCTTCCAATGCCGTTACTTTAAAACCATTTATATTAGATACATAGGGCATATTTAATAAGCTATTTTCATTTAATTTATTGCCGTTGTTAAATTCTTCACTTAGTGTGTAGTGCTTCGCTTCTTTTTTTTCATTTGAGCTAACGTAAATTTGTTTCACCTTTTTATTTCTAGGGAAAACTTCGTATAAAAAAAGCTCATCTAAAATATTTTTTTCTATATTTGTAACTATATCTTTAGTAAGGTCGCCCTTAAAATTTAGTAAACAAAAAGCTTCTATGCTAATACTTAGTTTCAAGTTTTGCCCGCTGCCAGCTTCTTCTTTTTTTAAGTTGTTTCCATTATTGTAACTTTTCAGCACAAGCTCTATTATTTTTGCTTTTAAATTATATTTATCAATTAGTCTCGGTTCTTTTTGGATTGCTAAGTCTATTATAAATGCTAAAATATCTTCATCTTTTTCGGCTTGCCAGTTTTCTAAGTATTTCTTAATAGGGAATAGGCTTATATCATCTCTTTTGTTTGTATATGCAGCTTTTATTAATGCTTCGTTAAACTCTCTAGTATATATTTGCTTTTCATATAGCTTTTTATAATGAAAATATGCGGCAAGGCTATAGTCTTTAGCTTCCATCTGTGCTATACATAGGTTTTTTAAAATCTCGGTATTTTTATTTTTAGCATATACATTTCTAAATAAGTTTAAGTCTCTCTTTAATGAATAGTCGTTAATTTTCGTTAGTTTAATTTTATGTGTGTTTGCCCATCTCAAAAAACTTATTTTTAAATTTTCACTCAAATTTGTGTCTTTTTCATATAATTCATATGTGTGTGCGTAAAGAAAAGCACTTCTATTTCCTTTTTCAAATAAATCTTCTAAATAGCTTCTTTTCTCTTCTTCAGAAAAGCTTAAAAAATTTATATATTCAAGCATATCTTCGGTTCCGTGCATTTTTAATTTATTATATTCTATTGAATCTTCGCTCACTTCAAGAATTGCTACATACAAAAAAAACAGCTCTATATTAGCAGGCTCTTTATTCAAACTTAATTCAAGTTCGTCTAAAATGTCCCCTTTAGAGAGCTTTCCTAATATGTAGTTTATATATTTGCGTTTAATTTTAATTAGTTCTATCATTGTTAATATAAATCCCCAACTGTTATGGGTATATCTTTATAAAATCTTCTATTTTCAAACCGAGAATGTATGCGGATTAGCTCTTTAAAAATTAAAGTCTTCCCGAGGGTTTTTCTAGCTATTTGCAAAGCAGAAAGCTTAATTTTAAATGTTATTATTAACGGTTCTTCTTCGATTGTATATTTTGTTTTTTCAAATTTAACTATTTCTTTCGTTTCTATATTTATTGTAATAGGCAGTTTAGTATTGTTTTTTACTAGCAGTTTCATTTCAGAATCTGGGCTTTTATAGTTAGTTAAAAGCTCTATTTCTAAAAAGTTTTTTTCTATGTTTTTAATCTCAACAAAATATTTGCCTATGTAAACCTTTGCATATTCAGTTTTTCTTGCTTTCTTATTATTTATAGAATACGCTATTTTTGCAGTGCCATAAGGTTCAAAATCTTTATTAGTTATATGGGTTTTATCTAAGATAATCCAAGGGGCTTCTGTATGTATTGGCTCTTCTAAAAAATCTTCGCCGGTTTTAGTTATTTTAATTTCTTTTGAATCCTCGTCTAATTCTATATTTAATATTGTTTCTTCTTTTAGTTTGTTAAATGAAAAAAAATTGCTTAACCCGCGTTCTTTGTTTGCATCTTTTAAGAAAATTTCAAAAAAGTGCATAAAAGGGTATCTAAGTTTAAGCAGCCATAATTCAAACTCTTTATAATAAAATATTCTTTTAGCGAGGTTTTTATCTTTTTGCCAAAGTGTGTAAAAGTCTTTAATTGTATATACACCCTCGCATAAAAAAACTCTTCTTTCTTCATTAAAATGTTCCATGAAGTATATTATACTATTTTTTTTATATAATCGCAAGTAATTTTTCAAAAACTTCTTTATAATTGTTCATGAAACTTAGCCGAGACACAGTTTTATTATATTGAATTTTGGTTATTTTAGCCTTGATGCAGGCAGTTTTGAAAATAGCCAATAGTTCCATTAATTTTTAAGCAAAACACTTGACTTTTCTAAAAAAAACTGTTATAATTCTATAATCATGTTAGTTAATCTAAAAGAAGTGAAAGCCAATAAGCCATTAAGACTAAGTGAAGAACTTAAGCTTTTAGGGCATATAGTTTCCTTAGAGGGAAGCATACAACTTTTTAATGAAGATACTTATGAATTAAAAGCAAAGGCATCTATAAAAGCTAATCTAATTTGTGATTATTGCTTAAAAGATGTGAGCCATAGCGAAAATTTTTCTATAGATGAGCCTTTAGAGCTTCAAGGTGAAGATTTAGAAAAGTTCACTTTAGAGCCAATATTAGCTGCTTTGATTCATGAACATTTGCCAATGCAAGTTTTATGCAAAGAAGATTGCTTAGGCTTTTGCAAAGATTGCGGTGTTAATTTAAATTTAGAAAGTTGTATTTGTTCTAAATCTAATGAAGATAGTCCATTTAGTAAACTATTAGAGCTTGATTTTAAGGAGGTGTAAAAAAATGGGAGCAATAGGACCAAAGGGTAAGATAAGCCGTTCACGTAGCCGTATGAAAACTGCAAGTGCATGGCGTGTTGCT
>WRFW01000016.1 GCA_009787435.1 Defluviitaleaceae bacterium | reverse complement strand
TTTCACGGTTGTTTATGTTTGTTTTTAAGGTTTTTGTCGTTGGTAAGCCTTGATTGTTATAATTCCAGCTGTCTTTTATTTCTGTAGGTTTTGTTTGGTTAGCTTTAGTAGGTGATACTTGTATGTTTCGTTCTAACAATTGACCTATAGGGTTAAAAGTTTGTTTGATGTTCCATAGGTGATGTAATCGATTTTCAGAGTTTAGGTTGTTATTACTGTTTTTTATATTACTATAATGGTTTGTAAAACTTTCAAAGTCTGCTGTTATTTCTGTTGTCTGACCAAATTCATTTACTGTTGTATTTATATCTAACCCAAGGCTAGTTTGTAATTTTGTTCTTGCAAATGGATAAAGTGGAGAATTATATTCGCTTATTATTTCCTTGCCATTTTGAATTTCTTTAATTACATTACCAAATTTATCATACTCAAATGCAAGAGTGCTATTTTTACTTTCAGCTTTTAATAGCTCGCCTAGTTTGCCGTGGGTAAATATATCTTCTTCTAAATCTTCGCCGCCATTATCGTATATGATTTTTGAAAGGTAGCCCGCTTTATCGTATTTCATACGTAACCAATCGGAAGTATTACCCCTACGCATTCCTTTTAACTTACCCGCTGGTGTATACGTGTACGATTTTCTTACATTATCAAAACCCGTTTCAGTCGTTACATTTCCTTGGTGATTTCTTTCAAATGTATATTTTTCGCCTTTTTCATTTATTACTTGTGTTAGCTGTTCTTCGGTATCATATTTAAAGTGGGTTATGCGTTGTTGTTCTTTTCGGCTTGCTATACTACCCAAAGCGGTATAAGTAAAGTTTAATTCTTTCGTGTTATCTTTTAGATAGATTACGTCTGTGTAGGAGTTATATTTTAATTTTGTTATATTACCATCGGGTGCGGTATGTTCTATTAAACGGTTTGCGGTGTCGTACTTCATTTTTTCTACTGCACCGAGTGGGTTTATATGGCTTGTACAATTACCCTCATCATCATAAGTAAATTTTTCTATGGCATTGTTTGGGTAGGTTATTTCGGTTATGTTGGAGTGATTATCGTAGCTAAATTTTGTTATGTTTTGAATTTTATTTGTTAATTCTGATGTATTTTGGGAAGTGTTAATTTCTTCTACACTTGTATTTAATGTTTGGTCTACTTCTTCAATTATACTTATTAGCAAGCCATTTTCATTATATTCGTGTTTTTCTAAAACCCCGTTTGGGTTCTTAATTTCAGAGATATTTCCTTGTTCGTTATAAATCCATTCTGTGGTTAAGCCTGTTGGTGATATTGATTTTATTAGCTTGCCTTTTTCGTCATAATCTAATTTTTGGGTTGCTCCGCTTGGGAGTGTTATTTCTGTTACTTGCCCTAGGTCGTTATAAGCGTAGGTTGTTTTTTCGCCATCTGGGTTGGTTATGCTTTCAGTTTCGTTGTACTCTGTATATGTGTATGTTGTCGTATCTCCTCGTGGGTTTTCTAATTCAAAGCTTTGGTTATTTTCATCTGTTAAAACTTTGCCCACTTCAATTATTTTGGTAATATTTTTGTCTTCATCAAAATAGACAATAGTTTTTTCAGATAAACCATTTATAAACTCTGTATTGTTTGAGTTATATTTAAAATGTCCCTCTAATAAACCATTATCACCCCATGTGTGTATACATTTTGCGGTGTGGTCGTTGCCGTCATATTTCCAGTTAAAAATATTATTTTCTTTAGTTATACGTTTAATAATTAAATGGTTTTTATATTCTATTTTTGATACGTTTCCATTTACATCTTCCAAGATTACTAAGTCTTTGTGTTCGTTATATTCATACTGAATTAAAATTTTATTGTCAAGGGTTATTTTTGTTATTAGATTATTTTGGTTTGTAGTTATTTTAAATTCTCTACCTACACTATCGGTTATTAAGCTAAGATTACCATTTGTATAAGTTAAGGCTATTTTATGGCTTTTAGTTTCATTTTCTATTTTATCAAGTGTGTAGTTATTTTCATTATCTTTTTTGGTGAAAGTATAGTATTCTCCTAAATCATAGTCAAAAACCGTATAGCTTGTACCATTATAAGATATTTTTAGTTTTTCATAACGCAAAGTAACTTCTTCGCCTATCTCTAATGGGAAAAATGGTATTTCTCTACCCTCTTTATTTATCAAAGAATGGTATAACTCTAAAGATATATTTTCAGTATCGTTATTATATTCTATAGCACCACAATTTTCCTTAATATGCATTAAATATAAATTGCTCATGCCATAGCCTAAAGGGCTTAAATTGTTTGTATTTCTTGTGTTGTATGTTCGTTCCCATTGAAATGGTAATATGCCAGTATATTCAAAATCAATTATATCATAGTATACCATTCCTGTTACTAAATCCACAGGGTCTTGTTTTCCTAATTTACGGGTTAACTCTTTTGCTTTTTGCATTAAGCCTTTTGCTTTTTTATTAAGAGTATCACCGAATTTTTTTATAACTCCCGTTGCAGTTGCTCCGATTGCACCAATGGTTTGAGCAGCTCCCAAAAATGCGGGTGTAAAAGTCATTACACCACCAAAAAGCGTAAATAATTTTGCCCCAACTACTGCACCAGTAATACCTGCTAGGAAAAACGTACCCCAGCTGCTGTTTTCTTGATTTATATAATCATGAACTACAACAGCAGTTAAAACAGCCGCCGCACCTGCTACAACTGCAAGTGCCGCACCACCTGTGCCGACTACTGCAACGGTTACAACAGCGACTACAGCAAGCACAACTAAAGCCCTACCAATAGAAC
>WRFW01000015.1 GCA_009787435.1 Defluviitaleaceae bacterium | reverse complement strand
CTCTAAATTCATGAATGCCGACAACATCTTGAACGGCTGCATTCCAGCGGATGCCTGTATAATCTGGGTGGGCGATTATTTCATAAGCGAAAACTAGATCACCTAAGGTTAACCTTACACCGTCGTGCCAGTAAACATCGTAATTTAAGTCTATTATTAGTCTTCTATTTTCGGTATCTGGCGTGGCAGTTGCAATGCCTGTGTTTCCAAAGCTTAAGTTGCTATTAGAAGAAAATATAGAAGATTGAAACCCTCCAAATTGGGCTATTCTACTATCTGTTAGAGTGCTGCTAAAAACTGCACCGCCTAAGAGACCATTAAATGGGCTGCTTGATACTTCTGCAAATCTTAAAATTCCGCCCTCTATTACTGGCTCTGTATCGGCTGTATGCACTGGGAAATTTTCTAAGATTGCGTACATAGTTGCCAATGGGTGAAAATCTTCTGCTCGGTCTTGAGTTATTGGAAGTGTTTGTGCTGGATAGTGTGGAACCGGTGCTTCTTCTATACCACTGCCACAAGCCGCCAACACACTAGCAATAATTGCCATTAATGAAGTGGGAGCAATAGACCTTTTAAACTTTCTTAACATATTTTCTCCTTTTTATGTATGTTTCTAACAAAACAATTATAGTTTCTATGCAAATTATTATATAATATTTACACTGCTTTGTCAATGTTAATTTTCTGTAAGCTAGGCTTGGGCTATAGTTATTAAAAACCATAGACGCATAAAAGCCTTAATTATAGCTGCTCACGATTAGAAAGCAGTGGCGCTAAAAATCGCTCGCTAGCTATAATTAAGACTTTTATATTTAATATAAGATTAAAACTTTTTTGAGAAACTGCTCATTTAAAAAGGCGAAAAAGCATTATTTATTCGCTTAAGAGTTTTGCTTCGCAAAACAAATCGCTCCTAAACAATGCTTTTCCACCTTTCAAGCCAAACGGGCAAACGAGCCAAAAAGCTTATTATATCTAGCGAACAATTTTAGCCACTGCTTTCTTAATTGTGAGCATATATAATAAGCTTTTTGGAATTTGATTTTATGAAGCCATTCTCTGTTTTGCGTCTACAGCTCTTTGGAAAGCTTGCCCTATAAAGTTTATAGCAAAAACTAACACGATTACTAATATTGCAGCAGGAAGCCACTGCCAAATTCTATTTGCTATAAAAGTTGGCTGCCCTGCAACAGTTAAAAGCCTGCCTAAGCTTGGCACATGTGGTGGAAGCCCAAAGCCTAAGAAAGTGAGCCCTGTTTCTAAACCAATATTGCTAGCGAGTGAAAGCACTAAGTTAACAGAAAGTATGGAAACTAAATTTGGTGTAACTTCTCTAAAGAGTATTATTAAATTTGGCGTGCCCAAAGTTTTAGAAGCATGGGCATATTCAAGGTTGCTCTGCTGCAAAGCTCTAGTTCTTATTAACCTTGCACTGCCTATCCAACCAAAAAGAGACATTATACCTATAAAAAACCATTGGTTATAACCCGGGGATAAGAAAATTAAAATTATAATAATCATCAAAGTTGGCAGCATAGAAAGTGTGTCTACTATACGCATTATAATATTATCAACTTTGCCGCCATAAAAACCAGAGATTAGCCCAATTAAGCTTCCAAATACGAGCGTTATTAAAGTAACTATAAATGCTATTTGCAAAGAGTTTCTAGCCCCTAATATAAGCATATTTCGCATATCTCTTCCGCCCTCGTCTGTTCCCATTGGAAACCTATCGGAAGGGGCTTGGTTCATTTGAAGAATTTCTATTCTAGTTGCATAACCCTCATCTATAGTTGCTGCCCAAATAAAAGAGACTAGCACAATGCCTAGAAAGATAATTAATGATATGAAAGCCAGTTTATCTTTCCAAATTTCACGCCAAAGCACTTCATAAAATTTAGGAATTTTTTTAACTGGTATGGCATCATCTAAGATTGTTTGGGCAGTTTTTGTTTCTATATTTGTTTGCTGCATAAGTTTTAAACCTCCTCTATCTTATTCTTATTCGTGGGTCAACAATCGTTAGGACTATATCGCCTAATAATGTTGCTATGGCTGTGAAAAATGCGAGCATTAAAACTATTGTGTTAGTAACTGGAAAATCACGCTGTACTAAAGCAGTTAAAAATAATTCTCCCATGCCCGGGTAACTAAACACACGCTCTATAAACACAGCACCAACGAAAAGGAATGCAACACTAGCCGCAATGCTAGGAGCAATAGGAAGCATAGAATTTCTTAAAATATGAACATTATATATACGCCTTGCAGGCACACCTTTGCTTCTTGCAGTTGTAACGAAATCTGAATTTTGGGTGTCTATAATTTCGCCGCGCAAAAAGTTTATAATGCCTGCAGTGCCGATTAGAGCACCAGTTAAAGCGGGCAAAATTAAATGGTGTAGGCGGCTTTTGAAAATTTCAAAGAAGCCTTGGGCTGTAACATCTAAAGAGCCTCTAATTGGAACCCAGCCTAGAGTGAAGCCAAAAATGAACACATTCATAATAGCAAAAATAATAGTAGGCATTGCTATTGCAAAGAAAGTATAGAAAAGAATTGCTTTATCAACTGGCTTGCCATTTCGGCGACCCGCTAAAATACCTAGCGGAATTGCTATCGCATAGAGCAAAATTAAAGTTGCTATTGACAATCTAACTGTGTTTCCGAGACGCTCGCCTATAACATATTCAACTGGCATATGGCGGGTTATGCTTCGCCCAAAATTACCCTCGGTGATTATACCGCTAATCCAACGCCAATATTGCACATACCATG
>WRFW01000014.1 GCA_009787435.1 Defluviitaleaceae bacterium | reverse complement strand
AAACTTAATGGGCGGTGGTCGCAGAAGAGGCGGCTTCGGAATGGGCGGCATGAATAACAATTTTGGTGGAAACCAAAATACAAACAGAGGCTCTGGGTGTTCAATTTTTATTGTACTTGTTATCTTAGTTATCGCTATAATTATGATATCAAGTATGTTTGGCGGAAATGGGGGCAGTAATTTTGGAGGTGGAAACTTTCAAAATGTTGGCGGTATAAGCGGTAATCAGATTACCGCTTCAACTATAGAGCGAACACCCCTGCCGACCAATTCGGCAAACATAGTAGGCCCATGGTTTACAGACAACTTAGGCTGGATACAAAATACGACCCAAATGGAAGCAGGGCTTAGAAACTTTCACGCTCTAACAGGGGTTCGCCCACATGTTTATATAACGGATAATGTAAACACAGCTAATTTTCCGACGACTGCACAAGTAACTTCTTTTGCAGTAGAGCTTTATGATGAACTTTTTAACGATGAAGCTCACCTTTTGCTAGTATTTTTTGAACCACTTGGCGATAATTATGAAATCGGGGCAGCAATCGGCAACCAAGCTAGGTCTGTTATAGACCAGCAAGCATTAGATATACTATTTGATTACATTCAAAGATATTATTATATAGACGGTCTTTCAAATGAACAGTTTTTTTCAAACGCATTTAATAGTGCCGCAGAAAGAATAATGTATGTGTCTCATAACCCTTGGCCTCTAGTTATTATGGTTATAATAGGGGTTATAGGAGCGGTTCTCATTTTAATTATTTTAAAAAATTGGTGGAAAAAATCAAAAGCACAAAAGAATTTAGAAGCAGAACAAACAGAAAAAATATTAAATACACCATTAGAGGGGTTTGGAAGCACAAACAGCGTTGCAAATGATCTAGCCAAAAAATATGAAGATGGAGACAAAGAATGACATACAAAGAACAGCTTTTTCAAATGAAGCTGCAACTTGCTTTAATAAAAG
This sequence comes from Defluviitaleaceae bacterium, assembly GCA_009787435.1. Lineage (GTDB taxonomy): Bacteria > Bacillota > Clostridia > Lachnospirales > UBA5962 > WRFW01. Next base: position 1,803 of record WRFW01000014.1, on the reverse strand, counting down.
CGGGAAAAATAGAAGAATTAAAGGAAATTTTAGAAAGCCAAATAAAAGAGCTAAGCGATGATAAAGGAGAAAACAAAAATGACAAATAAAGAACAACTAGAAAGGGTAGAATTGCAAATCGCATTGCTTGAAGCAAACAAGCAAGATAAGTTGCTAGAAATTTTAAAAAATCAAAGAGATGAATTAAAAGGAGAAAATAAAAAATGAGTATGCTAGCGAGATTTAAAGACATAGTAAGCAGTAACATAAACGCATTATTGGATAAAGCAGAAGACCCTGCAAAAATGGTTGACCAATACCTTAGAAATATGACTAAAGATTTAGCTGAAGTTAAAAAAGAAACAGCTGGTGTAATGGCAGAAGAAAGCCGCACAAAAAGACTAGTTGACGAAAACAACAAAGAAGTTTATAAGTTTACAGAGCTTGCAAAAAAAGCATTAACTGCTGGCAATGAAGATGATGCAAGAGTGTTTCTATCTAAAAAGAATGAATTAGAAAACATTGGTGCAGGGCTTCAAACAGCAGCTGCTGCAGCGCACGATAATGCAGTTAAAATGCGTCAAATGCATGATAAACTAGTTAAAGATATAAATAGCTTAAACGCTAGAAGACAGACTATTAAAGCTAAAGCTTCTGTAGCTAAAACGCAAGAGCGTGTGAACAAGCTTAATACTGGTGTTGGGGCTGCAGGTGCTATGGATGCATTTAGCAGAATGGAAGATAAGATAAATGAAAAATTAGACCGTGCTAATGCTATGGCAGAATTAAATGAAAGCCCAATAGATGAAGCAATGGCATTAGAAGCAAAGTATAAACTAACAGATGTTGATTCTTCAGTTGATGATGAGTTAGCAGCAATGAAAGCACAGTTAGGTTTATTATAAAATTTTTTGGCTGCTTACTGTAGCTAAAAACCTTTTGTAATCAAAAAATTATTAAAAATCAAAAAAGCCTATTACACGGTAGCTAATCGTGTAATAGGCTTTTTTTGAGTTAACTCTTAAAGTTACTTGTAGTTTTTGTGGATTTTTATAAACATTTGTGGGGTTTGTAGGTATTTTTTAAATTATCGAAGCAAAGAGCTATTAAATCTAGCTACACGGCTGCTCCATCCGTGTAACTCAGCTCTTAGCCAAGTTTTTATGCTAGAATCATCTCTAGTATAAAAATGGCTCACCGCAGCTTCCATTATTTGATAAAAAGCCCAGTGGTTAGTTGAAACATCATTAAATATTTGCTCATTTGCTAAGTATTCATGAATACTGCTTCTATGAGATACTCTATTTAAATGATAGTTTATAACTGTTACTACTTCTGACCTAGTTATTACATTGTCTCTTTCAAATGTGTAGCTAGGCGGGAAATAGTTAAATAACTGCATATTAAATATGCTATTAATTGCTTCATCTGCCCAGTGGCTATTATTATTAACTAGCCTTTCAGAAGATAGTCTGAATACACCTGCTGCAAACTGTGCAAATTCTGCGTTTGTAATTTCTTGATTTGGTCTAAAATAGCCATCTGGAAAACCTACTAAAATGCCTCTATTTGCAAAATAACTTATCGCTTCAAAATACCAGCCAGTTTCGCTCACGTCTGCAAACTCTACAAAAGTTGTAGACGACATAGCCGGAAGATTAGATAAATTAAAAAACATTTGTGCCATTTCAGCTCTAGTTATTCCGTTTTCTGGTCTAAAACTACCGTCTCTAAAACCTATTACATATCTATTTTGCCAGTTCCATAATTGCCTTTCTTCTTGCTCTTCCACGCTTACCTGAACTCTTCTACCTGTGCCAGAAG
>WRFW01000013.1 GCA_009787435.1 Defluviitaleaceae bacterium | reverse complement strand
CTTGTTACTGTTGCTTGTGGTCGTGTGCCGTCCATTATTCCCCTGCTTGTTGATTGCTCCCAATTAGCGGCGTGCGGTGTTGAAACTTGTAAGGTGTTAATGTTTGCTTGACGTTCATCTAGTATTCTATTTACAAGTTCTCTTATTCTTTCTTCAGACATTTCTTCCTCTCTTTCTCGTATCATATTTCTTAATCTTTCGTACGGGAAACCTACTCCAGGACACAGTGGTCTATGCCTTGGAACTATATCTATGTGCCCTATTATGCGTTCTAAAGGAATTGTATATAATGTTCTTAAATACTTGATTAACTCAGATGCTGAATTAAGCTGCTCGCTGCTCGGGTTTCCCCTTGGCATTTGCTCAAAACATATGTTAATTGTCCAGTTATTAGCGTTTTGAGTTCTTAAGTTTCTAATCCATTCATGTGGACTATGAATAGCGTCCATATTTCCTCTATCTGTTCTTGTGCCTGCTGCATGTGCTATGTGTTGGGGTGGGACTGTATTAGTAATGTGCCCGTCCCGTCTAATAATATAATGATAGCTAACATTGTTTGCAGGGTTTAAAACTGTATTTAGCCCGCTGTTTTGTCCCACATTCGGGTCGTTGCTGTTTGTGTGAAGAACTATAGCTCTTATTACTCTGTTTGAGTTGCTAAAAGTCCAACTGTTGCTCGGAGCTGTTCTCGTTTCTATATTTTGTATCATTTTTCAAGTCAACTCTCTTTCTTGTTATAAACTACAACTTTCGCAAGCGTCGATATCTTCTATCTTTCTAGCAGCTTCTTTAACTTCTGTATTTTCTAACCAATCCGAGCTCTCAGTTATAGCTTCAGAATTTGAACTTAAATACTCAATTTTTATTCCATACTGTTTACAAATCTCATGTTCTATGTTGCAGCCCGAAAAATCATACCAGTTATCGAAAAAAACTACTAAGTCAGCTATCATTAATTCAGACTGTAGAGTGTTTATTAATGATTGCAATCGGTGTTTTGGATTGCTATAGTCAAAGTTTTCTATATGTTTAAAGTCCGTTATTTCGCCAGTTGTAATGTATGTTTGATGTAAGGGTATCGCATGCCCATCGTTAAGCTCAGATTTTAAGTGTATATAACCGTTTTTATACATAAAATCATCTAAAGCTTTCTTACAAGCTTCATGGTATCTATCTAGATCCTTACGCCCTTTAAGCCCTTTCGTTATCATTACTATTTTGTCAACTTCGCTCGGTCTGTCTGTAACATTTTCAAATGGTGTATATTTATCCATATTCTTTTTTCTCCTTTAATTTTAATTGATTTATTATTCACTAGTATTGCAATGTTTTTGGTAAACATTTAACTTCTTCAGTTATTGCTCTGTAAGTTAATATACTAGCAACATCATAAAATTGCATACTTGCTTAAAAGACTTAACAGGTATTACCCCATAATCTTGAAGACCTCTGAAGTATACATTGTCTTCGTCTGACCTATCTTCTGTTTTGTAAGAAAGGTAATATAGTATATCATTCATTGTTTATGTCATATCTTTTAAATTGAATATTTGTACTTCTAGTTCACTTTCTTTATCACTAATTATTTCTAAATAAATTTCTGTTTCTTTGCGTGTAATTCTTGCTTTAAATTTTTGTTTTGAAAAAATGAAAGGAGAGTTTGCAAGCAAAATAGTTTGGTCTTCTACCTGTTCTTTGCTCTTATCGCTAATTCGCAATACAAATAAAGTAATTTGCGGAACAAAGTCTAATTTTAAATATCCCTCCCAAATAATATTATTGTCATCTGTTTCTCTGCTATTTAAATTTAGTGTGTATAATTCATTGAAAGCAATTTCTTTCTTTAGTGAGATACTATCTATCTTTTGTTCTATTCTATTTTCATTTTCCCAAAGAACAGAGGAATTGTGGTTTATAACTTCTAATGCTGTATAGTTTTGGGCTTCTAATTCGTCTAGAATTAAAAGGTTATTCATCAAGAACCTCCTTTGTGCTAAACGCTAATTTTTGTGATAACTTCATATTTGATTTTCTAGGAACTGAAAAAGAATTCAAAACTTGTCTATTTAAACTCTTTATAGTTTCTTCTATTTTTTCTTTCTCAAAGTTTTTTAATTCATTAGGAATTTGAACTAAATTTTCTGGCAAATTTGTAACTATTAAAATTTGGTTTACTTTGTCTTCTAGTATATTTAACTTTTCTATAACTTCATTAAGTTGTCTTGATACATACTCATCTAACATTCTCTTTCTCCTTAAAACTGAATTTCTATAAATCCTACAGTGCCATTTGAACCGTTTGAGCGTGTTGATGAGCCAGTCTGTCCAAAAGCATTTTGAGGCGATGTATGAGGGGTTCGAGAAGATAGAACAGCTCCTGCACCGCCAATTGTTCTAAATCCACCACCCGCACCGCCACCACCTCTGCCTCGCAAGCCTGCTGCTTCACTTCCTCCGTTAAACACTGCTTCACGATTAGAGAGAGACCCGTTTATTGCAGGCTGAGTTCCTATATTATGCCGAACAAAAGCAGCAGCCGCACTATTATTAGCAGGAAAATTAGGGTGGGTAATTGTTGTTGTACTAACTCTATTTTGCCTATCACCTATGCCTTGCTGTCCTTGATTGTCAGAGCCTGACACAGCCCAACTTGCATGAATAGACCTGTCCGTCCCTTGCTGTCCTGCTCGGGCAGTTGTAGTTTCAGTGTTAATCCCGCCTACACCACCTCTACCACCAAGCAAAGTAAAAT
>WRFW01000012.1 GCA_009787435.1 Defluviitaleaceae bacterium | reverse complement strand
CCAATGGCGGCTGCCATTGGGGCAGGGCTTCCAGTTGAAGAGCCTATAGGCTCAATGGTAGTTGATATAGGCGGGGGCACTAGTGAAGTTGCTGTTATATCTTTGGGCGGAATTGTTGCTAGTAAATCTTTAAGAATCGCTGGGGACAAGCTAGACGACCATATAATCTCACACATTAAAAAAGAATATAGCCTAGCAATTGGTGAAAGAACCGCTGAGTCAATAAAAATAAATATAGCATCCGTTTACAATCCAGACCCAAACGTAAGAATGGACATTCGCGGGAGAGATTTAGTAACAGGGCTTCCAAAAACTATAACTATAAACTCTGTAGAAGTTAAAAAGTCTATAGAAGAGCCAGTTTCATCTATTATAGACGCTATAAAATCTACTCTTGAAGAAACCCCTCCAGAACTCGCTTCAGATATTATGGAATCGGGTATAGTTTTAACAGGCGGCGGTGCTCTTTTAGGTGATTTAGACAAACTAATTTCTTCAGAGACTGGCATACCGGTGATAATAGCAGATGAGCCTTTAAATTGTGTTGCTATAGGCACTGGTATGGTTTTAGAAAATTTAGAAACTCTTAAAAATGTTCTACTATCACAAAGAAAATTGAAGGTGTAATTTAATTATGAAGTTTTTGAAAGAGCATAAATTGTTTTTTATCGCTATTATGTCCTTTTTGTGTGTGCTTCTAATATTTTTAACACTAAACAGAGAAGAACCAAACCCAATAACAGACGCTTTAAGCTTTGTAACCGTTCCTATTATGTCTTTTTCTAGCAATATCTCTATTTGGTTTGGCAATATTTTTTCAGGAAATGAGATAGCTCATGAAAATACACAGCTTAGGCAACGTATTGAAGATATGCAAATTCAGCTTGCAAGGCTAGAAGAATTAGAAGAAATATATACTGAATTAACTGGTCTTTTAGAAATGAATTCACGTTTTGGGCATTTAAACACGAGAGGTGCAAATATTATCGCCAGAACCAGCAATAATTGGAACACGGAATTTATAATAGATTTAGGATATATAGATGGTATGCTAGTAAATATGCCTGTTTTCGCTGATAATGGATTAGTTGGAAGAATAATTTCAGTAAATAATAACCATTCAACTGTGCTACCGATTATAGATGATACTTCTTGGGTTTCGGCTGCTATTAGGCGGTCTGGTGAGGTTGGCGGGGCTGTAGGTGATATTAATTTAAGCCTTTTTGGGCAGCTTCGGTTTGAATTTGAAACAGGCTCAGATGTAATCGTTGGAGATAAAGTGGTAACTTCAAACCATGGGGTAAATTTCCCACCTGGTTTGCCAATTGGCACTATTTCAGAAGTGCCAGAAACAGGCGGGCGAGGAAATATTATAATAACCCCTGGTGCAAATTTTAGAACGATGACAACAGTTTTAGTAATAACAGATTAGGAGAATATGTTAAGAACACTAGTTATTTCACTCATAATTTTTGTAAACTTTATTTTGCAAAGCACCTTGTTTCAAAACATTTCTATATTTGGGATAACTCCTAATACGGCGATAATAATAATAGTTGCTTTTGCGATAATGCGCCAAGAATTAGAAGGTGCGATAATAGGTTTTTTTGTAGGTCTTTTGCAAGATATTTTTTTTGGTAATGTTATAGGGTTAACTGCTCTAGTTTATATGTTTATAGGCTTTTTATCTGGAAAACCATTTAAAGAATTTTACCTAGAAAACTACATATTGCCGATAATTCTTGTAGGGGTTTTCACCATTTTTTATAACTTCTTATATTATGTAACCAATTTTTTATTTAGAGCAAGGTTAGACATTATGCTTTATTTCAGAACTATTATATTGCCAGAAACTATTTACAATATAGCGGTTACTCTTCCTTTATATATAAGCTTATACCAAATTAATAAACTAATTGAGAAAAGAGAAAATGAAAAAAGAAGGATGTTTTAAATGAAAATATACAGCCGATTAATAATATTTTTAGTAATTGTTGCTTCCAGTTTTTCTTATTTGAGCGTTGTCCTTTTTAATCTTCAAATAGTTAGAGGCGATGAATTTTTAGATAATTTAGATACCAGAATTAAAAGAACTGTAGTTATTCCTAGCGAGCGTGGCAATATTTATGATAGGCTAGGGCGGCCATTAGCGATAAATAAAACTATATTTTCATTAATGCACGATCCTAGCTTAGATTTTAACCATTTAGAATTAAATAGAATTTTAATAAACACATTAAGGGTTCTTGAATTAAATGGTGAAACAGTAGTTTATAATCTACCTATAACGAAAGAAGAACCTTTTGAGTTTACATTTTTTGAACCTTTTTTAGATTCCCAAAGGGCAAGATTTTTTAGGTCTGCAAATGTAATAGATAGTGGTCAAAAAGCAAATGATATTGTAGAGCTGTTAGCTTCTCATTTTGGAATAACTGATGAAGAATTAAATGAAGAGTTCACATTGACTATACAAGAAAAAATGAAACTAATATCTCTTAGATTAGATATTTTCACTCATAGATTTACCCGTTATAATCCTGTTACAATTTCTTTAGATATAGGAACAGAAACTATGGCAATAATCCAAGAAGATAGTATCACTTTTGCTTCAATGTTTATTAATTCTTCTCATACACGCCATTACCCAGGCGGCAGGTATGTTTCTCACATAATAGGCTATATTGAAAGAATGAATGAAAGAGACGAGCTTGCAGAAGGCAGG
>WRFW01000011.1 GCA_009787435.1 Defluviitaleaceae bacterium | reverse complement strand
CGTGCTAGCAGAGGGTCAATTGCTACTTATATTAGCGTGAATGTAAACGAAGCAGGGCACACACAAACTTCAGCACCAACAGTAATAGGAAACCCTTATAGGCGAGAACTAGGCGTTACAGGGTATGGTTTTGACATTACTATGGTAGGAAATGTTTCAGTAGCTATGTTTGAAGATGATGAGCTAATAACGAACACAAATATAAGAAATGAAGCTTTAAACACTTTTAGAGTAGGGGCAACGGTCGGAATTTTTGCAGGAACTTCTGAAATAGAAAATGTTCCAAGCCTTGCTACTATCTCTAGGCGGGCTGGCTATGATTTTCAAATATTGTATAACACGGCATTAGTTAATTTAGATGCAAGCCGCGGCTCTTTAACTAACACTACCGTTTATAATTGGAGTTTTGTAAATGAAGTTAGAAATGCAAATGTTGAAAATGCAATATTTATGATAAATAGAAACATAAATTCTTTAACAGCCGATGATAGAGCAATGTTAACAACTGCTTTAGAAGCACTAGCAGCAGAGGGTTTCAGTGTTTTCATAGTAACTACAGGCGGAAATTATAACACGGCTGAGATAAGAAATGGTGTAAATTATATAACCCTTGCAGGGCTTTTTAGATATAATGAAGAAAAAAGCTATGTAATAAATGATGTGTTTAGCGTTTTAAGATTTAGAACTAGCACAGGTTCAATTTATTTTGATTTGCAAAGAGTTTTTTAAAACCACCTATGATGGGTATAATTTTTCACCAAACCTAGCTAAGATTTAGATTTGGTATAGCAAAACTTGGGCATTGTTAAACTTGGGCATTCTTAAAATCTGCTTGAAAATTTTTAGAAACCTAGCCAAGGCAAAACTTTGGTATTGTTGAACTTGGGCATTCTTAAAATCTGCTTGAAAATTTTTAGAAACTTAGCCAAGGCAAAACTTTGGTATTGTTGAACTTGGGCATTCTTAAAAAACACTTGATTTTTGCTTAATATTAGTGTATAATAATTAAAATGGCAAAATTGTAACTTATTATTTTAGCCAAAGGTAAAGCGCCGCTTGCAGGTGGTGTTCATAAAGCCAAAGGGTTTAAGGTGAGGTGGTTAAAAAAAATATGAATTCCCCGTTAGTTAAAAAATATTTAGAAAAAGGCAAAGTAGGAACTCAAATAGCTATAGAATGGGAAGAAAATGAAAGGCTTTCAAACCTCTATTTAGATGAAAACTCTGGTGAGATAGCAAATGAAGCTGCTACTAAAAAAGCCATCGCTATGGCTGAGCAAAAAGCAGTTGGCATAGCTGAAATGCGTTCTATAGAAAAAGCTAGAAAGAGAGCTTTAGAAGTAGCTGAAAATCTTACTGTGAAACTTGCTAATGATAAAGCTTCAGATTTTGCAAATAGCAGAGCTGTGAACTTCGCTGAAGCTAGAGCAATTGAAGTAGCTAGAATAAGAGCCACAGCACTTGCAGCTAATAAGTTTATCGAAACTAGGATTATTTATAGAGAAGAGTTTAAAGAAGATATAAAAGAAGAAATCATGAAAGATGTTATAAGAAAGAGCCCTTCAGAGCTTGGAGCAAGGCCAACTAGCATAGCTCTAGGCTTTAGCGATGAAGATTACAAACGATTGGTTAAAGAAACAGTTGGTAACAAAGAAGCTGTTATTTAGAAAAAAAGAGCCTTTAAGGCTCTTTTTTGATTGTATTGCCTGCTGTTTCTTTTGCTTAACTAACTTTTACTCCATAATACCCTTCCATCTTCAAGCATAACTTTTTCAGGAATATTATATATATTAATTTCGATTTCTTTTTCAGTTTCAATATTAAATATTTCATAAAGGTTGGCTGTTCCATGCCTTTCTTTATAAAACTCATCTGGAAAAAGCTTTAAAACTTCAACATATTTTTCATCGTATAAATCTAAAAAGCTATTTGAAGAGCTTTCTAAAATTTCAATAATTTCAACAATTGTATAAAATTGTCCATAATATCCTCTATCTCCTGGTTCCATACTAGTTTCTGAAACTCCTTCAACTGGAAAGCATTTAACTTTGAAGCCATTTTTCCATACAAGTATCCTTGATTTTTTATCATCAAAAAAGTCATCAATTGAAAATAGCATCTTCATGTAGTCTTCACCGTCATAGTAGTTTGGTTTCATAATTTTAAATTCTCCTTTAATTTCAATTTTCTTTAATTTAGCATATGGCTTGGTCTTGATGGAACAATATGAGCTTGTCCTCTATCATTGCTATGAATTGTTCCTCTCGTTGTTTCATGAAAGAGACCGGTTTTATAATCATAAAATTGACCTATGTTTCTTCCAAAATCAAATGATGTTTTATTTTTTCGATGAGGTATTCCTCTAAGTCTTTCACTTTCTCTTAAAAGCACAGTTGGGTCTTCAGTTAAAATACTAGGTTGGTTTCCATTAGCTACTTGTTGATTATAATTTCTAGTCCCTCTAATATGCTTATCTTGCTGCCCTTGGTGTATTTGTAAAGCACTCCTTTGGTTACTTACATTGCTATTAGCTTGGTTTTGAGAAGCTGCACCGATTTGCTGCTGTTGTCTATTATTATTTTGCCCCGCTTGTTGCCTTTGCTGCTGTTGTTGTTGATTACTACCACCTCTAGGCATCATTCCTACCCCTAATGTGGCAAAAAGAGTTGCTATTTTCTCTTCTCTTCTTCTATTTTCATGATAGCTTAAATC
>WRFW01000010.1 GCA_009787435.1 Defluviitaleaceae bacterium | reverse complement strand
GCTTCTATAAAAATTTCTAGGTCTTCTATTATTTTTATAAATGGTACTCCTTTTAATTCTATATTCCTGTGCGTTATCGTTTGTATCTCATTACCTCCTCTCTTCTTTACGCTTTTATCTTTTCCATATAGGTTTATAATTTTTTTGTTTCTAGAAGTTCTAAAAGTTCTAAAAATTTGGCTCAAGTGTGGTTCTTTTATTTTTGTGAAAATTATCCTTTATTCTAAAACTCGGTTATCTTTATCCACTTCAATTAAAGTTACTGTATACACATATTTGATAGTGAATATTTTAAAGCATCCAAAAAAACCTACACATAGGGGGCTTGTGTAGGTTTTTATTTCGGAATTATTGGATATCTTCTTCCTTATTTACTAATTCTTCTAACCATGTTAGGGGCATTTTAATTATTTCTGATATAGTTTCAAGGGCAAAATCTTTTTTCATCATCTCTAACGCTGTTTCTCTTTTCTCCTCTAGTTTTCCCTCAGCTTTAGCATCTAGCAGTCTTGCACTATCTCGCCACTCTGCCATTGCTCTATTATGTGCTAACATTTGGAGGGCTTCATCTTTGCTTATCTCTTTTAATATAGATACTGCTTGCCCTACTTCTTTATTTTTCTGTGCTAACATTTCAAACTCGCCCCTTTCCTCTGAATTTTTAAATTTTAGCCAGTTCCATAACATTGTGCCATCGTCTTCGGGTGGTAACTTTTTTAGTTCTAGTGTGTGAATTTCTGTTGATTTTGAAAATGTATGCCCTGTTTTCTCGCTATGGTAGTTAAACGTATCGTGATAATCGGTATGCGTTTCTATTAGAGTATACCCTGTTATTACTATTGCTACTACTTTTTTAAGTTTATAATCATCTCCTTTAAACTTTTGGTTCGTTACTGTTTTTGATATGCCGTATACTATTCTATCTACCATTGATGGGTCTTTGTCTAGTTGGATTTCTACGTTGATTATTTCTTCTTCTGTCTCCACTAGAACATCTAAAATTGCTGTTTTATCGTTTTTCTTTTCAGATTTTGTACTGGGGTCTATTATTGTTAAGCTTATTTTTGTTTCATTAGGTATGTTTAATACTGACTTTAAAAAACTTTCTAATATCTCTTTGCTTACCTCACTTCCAAATATGGCTTTAAATACTACATCCATTTTTAGTTTTAGCAGCGGTGTTTCTTCCATTCGTTATTACCTCTTTTTACGATTTATCTTATCTCTTATTATACTAAAAAACCCCTCCTTTGTAAAATGGGTTTTTAAGGAGGGGGATGGGGTATTGTTATATTTACTGTAAGTTCAAATAATAGAAGTTAGAAATTTTTACATAATAAATTATTATCAGTAGTTATGCCAATGTTTCTCTTTATCAGTTATATTACTTATTTTTTGCAAAAATTCTGACTTTCTTGTATTAAAAATGCCTACTATAAAACTATTTTCCATCTCTTCACTAATAAGATTTGTTATATCAATACCTAGTTTATCATTTAATGTTTGCTTGATTTCCTTAAATAAATTTTTAATTTTCAATTCATTAATTTCTTTATTATAGTATTCAACTATAAAATCATTCCAAAAAAAATCATCAGAAAATTCTGAATTAAAAAACCAAATATAACTCGTCCAATATTCTTTTTGAATATTTGAAACAACTAAATTATCACTCTCTTTAAATAATAAAACTGAGATATACTCAAAAAAAGCGTATTTTAGTTCTATAGAACCTCCAAAAATTTTTTGAAATATTAGAAAAATATTTTTATTATCTAAAGATATAGCTGTATTAAACAATGAAACCCAATCAATAATGCGAATTTGTTCTTTCAACATTTTATTTATTAAATCTTCAACATATTTTTCCATTATATAGTTATAGTTAAAATCACCGACAGCAGTTTTAAAAACTTTTTCATTCATAAACATAGCTGAATTAAAACCATTAAAAATTTGTATTGATATTTCACAAGAGTTAATACCAATTTGAGGTAACAGCTTCAAATAAAATGGTAATAAATAATTAATTAATTCTGTCTGAATTAGTTCAGAATAGAGACAGTCTATAGCAAAATTATATAAAATCAAATATTTTTCTGTTACATCGCCTTCTAAATTTTCACTAATAATAAACTTTTGTAATAAATCAATATCAGTTTCAAATAATATCATATTGATTTGAGGTAGGACAGTATTCATCATCTACACAGCCTTGGAACTTTTGTATCTGTTGGTTTTGGAGGATTTAAAGCTGCCACTTTATTCACATTTGGCATTTTTCCATTAACTTTACTTATAAACTTTGGTCCTCTTTTTCTTGCTTCATCTAATGCTTTTCTTAGATTTTTAAGACCCGATTTTATTTGATTATCATGTGTATCCCATCCAGGATGAGGAGGTCTCATTTTTCCTTGTACCTGCTCTTTAATTCTGTGAATTACTCCATGAGTACCTCCACTATTCCCAGGAAATCGTTTATCTCTGTAAGCTAATTCCCAAATTTTTTCAAGCAATCTCTCATCTGTATAATCATTAAAATTGATTAACCCCCAAGGGTCAATCTGGCTGTTAGTATTATATACATACCCATAAACAGTAGGGTTGCCGCCTGCTAAGCCTATCGGGTCGCGTTGGGTGTAGATACCCTCTTCGGGCATGTAGTATCTGAAACGGTTGTAGTACAAGCCTGTTTCTTCGTCTTCGTACT
>WRFW01000009.1 GCA_009787435.1 Defluviitaleaceae bacterium | reverse complement strand
CCCCCGCCTATATCAACTACCATTGAGCCTATAGGCTCTTCAACTGGAAGCCCTGCCCCAATGGCAGCCGCCATTGGCTCTTCTATTAAAAAAGCGTTATTTTCTTTCGTGCCAGAAGCAATTGTGCTTTCTATAACCGCTCTTTTTTCAACTTCAGTTATACCGCTAGGTACACAAACAACAACTCTTGGCTTTCTAACAAAAAACGATTTCGACATTGATTTTTTTATAAAATACCTAAGCATAGCTTTTGTAGAAGCAAAATCTGCAATTACACCATCTTTCATTGGTCTTATTGCTACTATATTTCCAGGAGTTCTCCCTATCATTTCTTTTGCTTCATCGCCAACTGCCAAAACATTATTACTAACGGTGTTAAGTGCTACAACAGAAGGCTCATTAATAATAATGCCTTTATTTTTTAGGAAAACTAACACGTTTGCTGTTCCTAAATCTATCCCTAAATCTCTTGAAAGCATTTTACCTCCTTATTTTACATAGTTTATAAATCATTCCCATTTTATGAGAAGCTTATTATTTTTTTATAATTTTTTTTACTTTTTTGGAAAAAAAACTCCCTACAAAATAATACACTTTTTTTGAGAACTTTGCAAGGGTTTTTAACAATGCCCAAATATTACTATAATTTTAGATTTAATTTTTTGAAAGTCGTAAAAAAAGGGCTAGCGAGAATTCGCTAGCCCTTTTTAAAACAGGGGTAGAAGGATTTGAACCCTCACAAACGGTTTTGGAGACCGGTATGCTACCATTACACCATACCCCTAAAAACTAAAAAACAACTTATAAAAATACAATACAGTAAATTATATCACATATTTTTTAAGTTGTCAACTAGAAAATTAAATTTTTTTAAAACTACCTGCGGTGGAGAATATTAGGTGTAAGTTTAATTTTAATAAATTTACAAATTTTTCCTTAAAATGTACATTGTTTAAAAAATATATTGTTCCCAGCTGAAAAAAATGTTATAATTGAGTATCTGTAAAAACTGTTAAGTTTTTAAAAAAGGTGCGTTAAAGGTAGCCTGCTTTTTGAATGTTTCAAGGGTACGCTAAAAAGAGCATGCGTGAGTTTTTAAAAATACCCAGGTATTCTGATACTAGAAATACACCTTGGCTAAGTTACTTGAAATTTTAAAATCTACCCGATTATTTAAAATATATTTTGGCGGTGTAAATATGAATGAATTAGAGCTGGAAAAAGAAATAATAAATATACTTGGTGAGCGTGAAAACGGTTGGACATATAGGCAAGACATTAAAACCGAAAAAGCACTCTGGGATAATATCCGCAACCATATGGATAGAGTAAATATAGCAATTTTAGAAGAAAAGCTATTAACTGATACCGAATTTGAACGAGTAAAAAGCGAATTTAAGAGGCTAACTGCAACGCCATTTTCCGCCGCTCAATGGTTGCGTGGTGAAAATGGTATAGCAAAAATAGATATCGAAAGAGAAGATAATAAAAAAATTAGCTTAGTTCTTTTTAGCAACAAAGATATTGCAGGCGGTATATCTATATATGAAATCGTAAATCAAATAACTATACACGGTAAACAAGAAATGAGAGGCGATATAACTTTGCTCATAAATGGGCTGCCAATTATACACATAGAGCTAAAGACTGAATATGCAAAAGATGGATACACACAAGCGTATGCCCAAATAGCTGATTTTGCCAAACAAGGCTTTTTTGAAGGCATTTTTGCAACCGTTCAAATTTTCGTAGTTAGTAATAAAGTAGGCACAAAATATTTCGCAAGGCCAACAAATGGTGATTTTGAAAGCTCAAAACAATTTTTATTTAACTGGCGAACGCCTGAAAATGAACACGTTGAAAATTTGTATGATTTTACACGCCAAGTGCTAAGCATACCTATGGCACACGAGCTAGTAAGCAAGTACACAATATTAGTAGATGATAAAAAAAGCCAAAAATTTTTAATGGTTCTTAGGCCTTATCAAATTCACGCTATTAAAAAAATAATACACCAAGCTGCCATGCACGAAGGCGGTTTTATTTGGCATGCAACAGGCTCAGGAAAAACTATTACTAGTTTTGTGGCAACTAAGCTTTTAGCTCAAAAATCTATCGGAGTTGCCCGCACTATAATGGTAGTAGATAGAAAAGACTTAGATAGCCAGACGAAAAATGAATTTTCAAAATTTGCAAGCGAATATCACACAGGGCAAGACGCAAATTCAAACACGCTAATTATAGGCACAGGCAACCGCGCTGAACTTGCTAGAAATTTAATTAGTGGCAAAAATGCGAGTAACATAATAGTAACTACAATACAAAAATTAAGCCTTGCCGTTAAAAATGCAAAAGAAAACGAAAGTAGCAAGCTTTTAAAATTACAAGGTGAACACTTAGTGTTTATCGTTGATGAATGCCATAGAGCGGTAAGCGATGAAGAAATGAAAAATATAAAAAAGCTCTTCCCCCGCTCCACTTGGTTTGGTTTCACAGGCACACCTATTTTTGAGGAAAATAAAAAACAAGAAAATGGTACATTTGCCCGAACCACTTTTGACCAATACGGCGAACTTTTGCACGCCTATACAACTAAAAATGCCATGGACGATAAATCTGTATTAGACTTTGCCGTGGAATATCACTCTTTAGTGAGTGAAGAATATGAAGAAGAAATTGAAGAGCTTAAAAACACACATTTTGAAAG
>WRFW01000008.1 GCA_009787435.1 Defluviitaleaceae bacterium | reverse complement strand
ATTTTAGAGCGTATTAAAGGGAGCCACCCGGGTTATAAAACTTATGTGCTAGTTTGTGGTGGCGGCACTTGTAGAAGCGGTGATATTTCAGGAATTTTAGAAGCATTTGCAAAAGAAGCAGAAGCAAAAGGAATAATGGAAACTACAGCTATCACAAAATCACCATGCCTTGGTGTTTGCGAACAAGTGCCAAACATATACATCGGAAATGATAAAGGGGGCACAATTTATAACAACATAACCCCTGAAGCCGTTAAAACGATAGTTGAAAAACATATAATAAATGGTGAAATAGCAGAAGAATTTTTGCCACGCTTAGAAGGTGCGGTATAAATTTATGACTCTTCCAGATATATTAATTTTAATAGCAATAATAGTTGGTGTAGTTGGTGTTGGTCTTTATTTTTTCACACGCTGGGCGAGCAGAAAAGTAGGCGAGCAGCAGCGTATGATGCAAAGTATGAACCAAAGTATAACTATATACGTTATAGATAAGAAAAAGGATAAACTAACAAATGCAAATCTTCCGAAAGCAATTTTAGAGCAAATGCCTAAAAGAGCAAATTTGATGAAAATGCACTTAGTGAAAGTTAAAACTGGACCGCAAATAATGACTATGATAGCAGATAAGCATGTGTGGAATGCCTTGCCTATGAAAAAAAATATAAAAGTTGAAGTTTCGGGCATATATATAACGAGTATGCAAGGTTTAAAAAGCAAGAAAGAGTTAAAAGAAGCTGAAAAAGCTAAGAAAGAAAAGGCTAAATAAAAACTTCTTAAAATAAAAATGCTTATTATAATTGTTCACGATAACAAAGCATCGGCTAAAATCGTTCAAATTTAACAATAATAAAAGTCCATTATAAAATTAAAAATAAATATAAAAAAAGAGAACCTAGGTTCTCTTTTTTTAAGCAAACTAAACACTGCTTAGTATAAACTTTTTAATATTAGTATCTCATTACCCCAAAAGCATTGCTAATATTACCTTCTCTAGTAAAAAACATATTTCCCCCTCCTGTAGGACCACCCGTAACAACACCCGCTGTATTACCGCCAAATACAGGTCCGACTACAACTGTAGAAAATACTACTCCTCCACTATCGCCCTCTCTAGCAAATACATTAGTTTGTACTTGTCCTAAAAGACCTAAAGAAGGTACATTAAAATTTGGATTTATAACAGTACCAGTAGTAAGACCAGAAGCTGCAACAACTTTAGCAAAAGCATCACCTTGTCTAAAAAGTGTTACAAGACCAGTATTTAAAGTTCCGTTGGTTATAGCAATTTTGATTAGAAAGGGTAACACTAGTATTTGTAGCTATAAATGCAGCATCAACATTACCAGTATCACTCCAAGTACGTACAGTGCCTAAACCTTGTATAACATTACCCGTTCTTAAGCCAGTATGCCATGTGGTTATAAATCCCAAATCATTATTTAAAGACCTAACTCTGTAACCAACAGAAAATGTTCCTAATCCACTTACGCTAAGAGGCATTCCATGTCTAACTGTTATATTAAAAGGAACAAAACTATGATTTTCAAAACGTTCTTCTTCTAACTCTAATTCCAAAGAATTATCTGAGATAAAATCAGTTTCAGTTGCAATTAATCTTGATAAAGGCTCTCCCTCTAAAAACAAAATAGATTTTGATGAGCTAACTTCACTTAAAAATCTAGATTTTTCATACTCATTATAAGGAAATAAAGCTACTTGTACACGGTTAAGAGAAGTATTTGTGCCGGTCCATTGAACGCTTTCAGGCATACCTCCATTAAAAATAGAACGTTCTATAGTATTAATAACTCTGTTCAAATAGTTATAAGGAAATGTTGCATAGTCAACAACTATACCAAATGCTCTAAGGGAGTTAACTTTCTCATATACTGAATTTTCATATATGTTTTCTTCCACTAATTGCAAAACTAAATTACCATAGGAGTTATAATAAATACCACCTATAAAATTAGGGTAAATAGTCTCTCCTAATCTATCTTGCGGAAATAAAGAAGTAATCTTTGCATCATAAATTCTTGCTTGGTCAAGATTTTCAAGAAACTCTTTTCCAAACTCAGAAATTAAATGCTCTTCGAGAGAACTTGTAAAATAATCATCCTCAAACAAATCATCAGTAAGTAAAATATTACTTACTTCATAACTTTGTGGATAATAATTTAAAGAATAGATATTTTCTGTAGTTACTGCTAAAACTGAAGCTACAACACTAGATGCTAATAAAAGTGATGTAGTTAACGCAATTGACATTTTTGAAACTTTTTTGTATTGCATAATTTATTACCTCCATAATTATAATATATTTTTTATGTTACTGCACCTGATTTACAAAAATATATAAAATTTAATTTGAAAAATTTATGTAAAATAAGCACTTACCTAGATTATAATACATATTTATTTATTTGTTTGTCAAGACTTTTGAAATTTTTTATAATAATACTTTATATATTAAAAATTTATAACCACTTGAAAGGTAAAACAATAATTTTATGTACTCTATATAGTTTCAAAATTTCTTGACTTTTAAGAAAAAAACAATTATAATGTATACATTAAGCTAAATTATAAATCTTTTATAGTTGCTACTAATTTAAAAAATCATAAACTAGCTATAATTAGATTTAAAATAAAGCCAATCCCTTAATAAAAATTTATGGAGGCCATAAGCAAATGAAAAATTTT
>WRFW01000007.1 GCA_009787435.1 Defluviitaleaceae bacterium | reverse complement strand
AGACCGTGCTATTATAGAAGTTCATTGCAGTAAAGGAACTTACATAAGAACTCTCTGCCATGATATCGGCGAAAAGCTTGGCTTCGGTGCTTGCATGGGAGATTTGCAAAGAATAAGAAGCGGTAATTTTACAATAGAAACAGCCGTAAATTTAAATGATGAGCTTGAAAAACATATAATACCTATGGATTTTTTCTTTAATCACTTGCAAGCTTTAAATTTAGATGCCAAATTTAAAAAGTTTCTTGAAAATGGCAATAACGTTTTTTATAAGCCGCTTGCAAAAGATTTTATAAACCAAACTGTTAACAATAATAATACTAGCGAAGATATTTTTAACACCGAAACTAACGTAAGAGTTTATTGCGATAACAAATTTTATGGAATATATTATATTGAAGAAAATTCACTAACACCAAAAGTTTTTCTATCCACATAGCGATGGAGCTAAATTACTTAAATTAAAAACTAGCGAAGCTAGCCGGGGTTAATATTTTTTATGAAGCATATAAAAACAAAATCACTATTAAATCATATGCCAGAAGAACATAAATCTATTTTCAATAAAGCTAACACAGCTATAGCTTTAGGGAATTTTGATGGCTTTCACAAAGGGCATATGCAATTAATAAATTTTTCAAAGGCTTATGCGAAAGAGCATGGCCTTGTTTCTGTTTTATTTTCCACAACACCTAGCACTTCTGAATTTTTAGGCAGACCAAAAAAAGTAATCTTGGAAGATAAAAAAGAGTTTATAGAAAAATTTAAGCTTTGTGATATTTTTGTTGAATATTTCCTAGATGATGAATTCATTAACACAAGCCCTATAAATTTTTTGCTAATGCTTAAAAATAAATTAAATGTGAAAGCTATAATAGTCGGTGAAAATTATCGCTTTGGTAAAAATGCAGCAGGCAAAATTTTTGATATTGAAAAATTTTCAAAAGAAAATGATATATATTTTAAAGCTGTCGGGCTTCTTGAAGAAGCTAGTAAAATTGTATGTTCAACTAGCATAAGGAACTTTATAGAGCAAGGTGATATAGAAAAAGCAAACGCATTTCTAGGCTATAATTTTTTCACAAAAGGAATAGTTACCCCAACAGACGGGCGTGGTTCTTCAATTGGCTTCCCAACTGCAAATATAAATTTAAAAGAAAAACTAATTATACCTAAATTTGGCGTATATATAACTAAAACAATTTTAGTCTCTGGTGAAAGCTTGCCGAGTGTAACAAATGTAGGAATGAAGCCCACATTTGAAGTTGAACTTCCCCAAATAGAAACGCATATTCTAGATAAAAATATAAACCTCTATGGCGAAGAAATTAAAGTTGAGTTTCATAAAAAAATAAGAGACACAATAAAATTTGCCTCTTTAGAAGATTTAATTAAACAGCTTAAATTAGATGTGCAAACCGCAAAAAATTTTTTTAACATATTATAAATTGCAAGTTATTTTAGCCACCGCTTTTTAATAATTGGTTATCTCTAAAAAATGTTAAATTTTTAGAGATAACCAATTATTTAGTATATATGTAATATGCCTATTATAGTTAGCGGATTATTTTTTAGCCACCGCTTTTTTTAATAATTTCCAACTATAATAGGCATATGGGTCTAAAATTCTATAAATCTACTAACTCTTCAATTTTATTAATACTCACTTCAAAAGCCACTTTTTCAAGCATTTCCCCATTATCTAACTTCTTTTGATACCCCCTAGATTGCATACGCCCGTGTATTTTTATATTTTCACCAACGCCAAGGTTAGAAACATACCTTGCATTTCTTCCCCAAGCTATACAAGGTATATAATCACTTTTATTATAAGACCTATTCACAGCTAATAAAATATCTGCAATCTCTCTTCCAAAAGGTGTAGTCCTAAATATTGGAGGCTTGCAAATATACCCATTTAATATTACTTCATTTGGGTTTTCAAAAAGCTCATCACTGAAGCTAATATTTTTAGTAAACACAGTTAAAATTAATCTATTTCTTCCCTCTTCTGGGTCATAACTGTTATAAGAACGCATTTGCCCGTTTATTATAACGTCTTTTCCTATCTCAAGTTTTTTTATATCTATTAACCTTTCTGAAATTGTTACTGGTAAAATATCATATGTTTCGCTCAGTCTGTCTACTGCGGTATAAAAATTATAGAAGCCCTCGCCATAAACTTCGTGGCTAAAAGTTGGCTCTGTTTCTAGTTTGCCCGCTATCGCTATGTAATTATTTTGCATAGTTTTAAACCTCTCTTGTAATTTGTAGTATAGACCTTTATTTGTTGCCCGCAGGTCGTTTAAATAATTTTATTACGCTAGATAGGAAAATATGATAAGAAAATATTATTCTCCCTCAATCTTTTTTATTTGCTCATTTTCAGACAATCGCAATATGAATTTTAAATATTTATACAAATTGCCTGCTTGGAATAGAATGCATTCAACTCTGTTTATAAGTTATTAACATTTAAAACAAATCAAGTATATTTAATTTTAATAACGCAACATCGGCAAAATATAAACTTATCCATAAAGAACCTAAAAAATATAATAAACCTTGACAAAATATCAAGAAAGTATTATAATTAATACTCGTGAAAAAAACTTAGACTACCCTATAGGGTAGTCTTTTAAGGACCAACCCCCCTTAAAAGACTACCCTATAGGGTAGTCTTTTAAGGAC
>WRFW01000006.1 GCA_009787435.1 Defluviitaleaceae bacterium | reverse complement strand
AAAATGATTACATAGAAACTACAAGGCCTTTAGTTGTTGTGGCGGGGGCGGGCTCTAACAGTGGAAAAATGGCAACTTGTATGAGCCAGCTATATCATGAACTAAAATTCGGCGTTAAAGCTGGGTATGCTAAATTTGAAAAGTTCCCAGTTTGGAATTTATCTATAAACCACCCTATAAACCTTGCATATGAAGCTGCAACTACTAATATAAACGATAAAAATATGATAGACCCTTTCCATTTAGAAGCTTATGGTGTATCAGCAGTAAACTATAATAGAGACATAGAAGCTTTTCCGGTTTTAAATATGATGTTAAAAGAATTTTGGAAAACAAGCCCTTATAACTCGCCAACAGACATGGGCGTGAATATGATAAAAGTATGTATTACCGACGAAAATGTGTGCATAGAAGCTGCAAAACAAGAAATTATAAGGCGTTATTTTAATAGGCTAGTTGATGAATATATTTACGGCGGCTATACAGAGCAAATTACTAAATTAGAATTTTTAATGAATACAGCAACAATTAAGCCAACAGACCGATATTCAGTTCAAATAGCTAGAACGAATACAGAAGAAAAACACGTGCCGAGCGTTGCTATTACACTTCCAAATGGTAAGACAGTAACCGGAAAAACTTCTGAGCTTTTAAGTGCTTCAAGTGCCGCTCTTTTAAATGCCCTTAAAGAAGTTTCAGGCGTTCAAGAAAATGTTGACTTAATTTCAGGAAATTTAATTACACCAATAAGAAAGCTAAACGGTGAATATATGGGATTAAACGCAAATTTGCGTATAAATGAGCTGTTAATAGCCTTAGCAATAAGCACAACCACAAACCCAATGGCAGAAACTGCCCTAAATAATTTAGCAGCTTTAAAAAATGCAGAAGCCCACGCAACTACTTTAATTCCAGAGGGCGAGATTACTACATTTAAAAAATTAGGAGTTAATATTACTTGCGAACCACCAGCAACTGGGCAAAATTTTTAGCCACTGCTTTTTTATCGTAAGCGACTATATAATTAGTTTTAAAAAATATAAAAAACCGACAAGAAAGCTAGCCTCTCGTCGGTTTTTTATTAAAAAATTAAACCAATATTGTGTTTCTAATGTTGTTAAAGTTTTTATGATTCCATTTGCTTTCCGAAGAAGCCTGCTGCAGCATGGCTTAATTTGCTTTCAACTTCGCCCATTTTTTTATCTGAAGAAAGAAGAACTATTGCTCCTAAAACATCTCCCTCAGATATGATAGGGGTTATTACTTCGTTGTTGTAAGATAAATTAGTTTCATTTTCTACTATTGGAACAAAATCTGAATCGGTTCTGGAAGCTATTAAAGTTTGTCTTTGGTTTAAAGCTTCTACTAGCTCTGGTGAAATCATTTTTTCTAAAAATTCATTTCTATTGCCGCCACTTGCAGCTATAATTCTATCTTTATCTACTATACAAGCTAAATGCCCACTAGTTTTTGCTAAACTTTCTGCATATTCCTTTGCAAAATTCCCAAGCTCACCAACTGGCGAGTATTTCTTAAGAATTATTTCACCTTGTTTGTCCGTAAAAATTTCTAATGGGTCTCCCTCTCTTATTCTAAGAGTTCTACGTATTTCTTTAGGTATAACTATACGCCCTAAATCGTCTATTCTTCTAACGATACCTGTTGCTTTCATAATTGTTAAATCTCCTTAATTGTGATTTCTAAAATTAGTATTTACATCTTTTGCTTTTTTATTCTTTTTACTCTTCTAATTCGACATTGGTAATTTTATCTTTAGTGTCGCCTATTTTCCTTTCTGTGCCGCTTAAAAGCCTTTTAATATTTTCTAAATGCAAAAATAAGCAAATGAATGAAATTGATATGCTCACCATAATAATTTCAAAAGAAAACCCATAGACGGCTAAAAAGAGCGGTGCTGCAGAAACAAAAATTATAGACCCTAAACTCACATATTTTTTTAATATAACTATAGATATACAAAATGCTATCATAGTTATAGATATGATAAAGTCTATTGAAAGCATAATTCCAATTGCACAAGCTATTCCTTTTCCGCCTTTAAATTTTAAATAGAAAGGGAAGCAATGCCCTAAAATAGCCCCAAGACCGGCATAAATACCAAAGTAAATATTGTGTGATATTCCAAAACTTAAAGAGCTTTCACCACCAAATATTAAAGTTGCCGTGGCAAATGCTAGTATAGCTTTAAAAATATCTAAAAAGAATACAATAGCACCTTTTTTTTTGCCGAGTACACGAAGTGTATTTGTGCTTCCGGCGTTTCCTGAGCCATGCTCACGAATATCTATGCCTTCAAGTTTCCCAACTATGAAGGCAGTTTGAATAATACCAAATGCATAGCCAATCAAGAGTGATAATATTCTATATACCATTTATTATAACCCCTAAAAATTTAAATTACCAACACATTATTAAAGCTTTAATAATGGATGTTGAAAGAAAGCCAAATTAAATGCAGCTAAGCTACTTTCTATTTCTAAACATAAAATGTATTGGCGTTCCGAAGAAGCCAAAGGCTTCCCTTATTCTATTTTCTAGATATCTTCTATAAGAAAAGTGAACTAGCTGAGAATCATTCACAAACAGAGTAAAAGTTGGCGGTTTCACTTTCACTTGGGTGCCATAGTAAACTCTTAAAGTTCGCCCTTTATCTATGGCGGGCGGGTTGTG
>WRFW01000005.1 GCA_009787435.1 Defluviitaleaceae bacterium | reverse complement strand
TATTCAATTCATTACCAAAAATAGTTTTAAAGACTAAATCTATTTTGGGTTTTAATAACGGTTTTTCTTCCATAGTTAACTACCTCTTTTTCTATTGCATTGATACTAACTATTATACTACAAAAGCCTTTCAAAGTAAAGGTGTTGTAAAAGAGTTATATATTTCTATTTTTTAAAACACCCACCGTATAAAATCGGTGGGTGTTTTTTATGATAAAGAGAAAGAAAATTGACTTTTAACTACTTCTATTTCACTATTGGTTAAAACCCATAATTTCAAATCATTATTAATATCCAAAATTTTCCCTACTCTATTTAAAATAATACTTAGTTTCATTCGTTGAGATATATTTTAAAGATTATAAAAATATATATCTTTGATATATCCATTTTCAATATTAAAAATTTTTTTATTTTCAATATCAACATTATCTCCATTTACAGTTACACCATGATTATATATATCTTTTTCAACAATATCATAAATATATCCATAATGAAAAATTTCTTTTTCTACTATGCTTTTAAAAAAATTTAAACAAAAATCAAAACTAGGTTTATCATAAAAATATAAAGTTAATTCAACTTTACCAATTTTATTTTTGTCAACTTCTTTTTCAACAGTATTAAATATTGGATTACCATAGCATATATGATGATTATCACTAGAAAATATTAGAATACTTACAGTATCTTTCTTTGCTCTTTCAAATTTTTTAAAGCTATCATATTTTTTCCATTCTTTTATTCCATAATTCCAGTCAATAAAATCATTATCATAAAAACTATTTTCTTCAACAGCTAAAAAATCACCGTCCGATAGTTCTTTTAAATGTATCATTTTTCTATTTCCTATATTAATCTCAAATATTTCATTATGATTATAGTCATTGATTTGTAGATTTGATATTTTTTCTTTAATTTCTTTAGGTATAGTTGTTTCCTTTTGTTGTGAAAATTTTGTAGTTATATTATTTAAATCAAGAGTAGATTTATTTAATTTAACGTCTGAATTAATACCAATTAATAGACCACGGTCGAAAAAAATTTCAATACTAACATATCTATTTAAATTTATGTCAAATATCCTTATATTTTCAAGAGAAAAACTTTTTTCATTTGTTTTTTCATATTTTTTTAATACCTCTTTTTGAAAAGAGATACTTATATAATTATCCATATATTTTGGTACTGGGAAAATGCCAATTATAATATCTTCTTTAATTTGTTTTAAGAAGATTGAAAAATCATTTTCTGACTTTTCTAATATTAAAACTAACATTTTTTTCAAGAAACAAACATCTATCTCTAAATTATTTTTTTTATTAAAAAATTTAAACATAATTATTCACATATATTTCTAAATTAAATCATTCCAAATTCAATTTCATCTTCAAATGAAACAAGAATTAATCTAATAGGTTCATTAAAAAGGAAATAATGGTGCTGCGGAGTATCAAGTATAAATGGCAAAACTCTAATAATATCTTCTACATAGATTTCATAGTAATTATTTGTTAAATTATCACCTATATAAATTAGCTGTTCAAATTTACTGCATAACCCTTTTTCAATTAAAGATTTAACAAAATTAATTGTATCTTTTGAAATATCTTCATTATTTGATTTAATATAAGTTTCATTTTTCAAATTACTAAAATTGACTTTAACATTGTCAAATTGAAAATTTTCTTCTAAAATATTATCAATTTTATTTTGTGATTTTACTCTATTAAAATTAATATTATTTTCTTTGAAATATTCAATAAAGTCATTATCATAAGAAGTATTAATAATTTTACAATTTATATATTCTCTCATAATTGATTTTTATTATTTTTATTTGAACGCAATTTTAATCTTATATCATCAAATATTTTCCCATAAAATTCTCTTTCAGATTGTTTAATTTTTTCATCTGTATCTAATATTTTGTTAAGGTAGTTATATGCTGGTTCATAACCTGTAATACACATTGTAAACAGGCTGTCTATAACATAGGTATTATATTCATACTTGTTATATTGAATAAAAGCACTTATAATTGAGCTAGCTAATTCTTGTGGAATAGGCTCATTTTTCACTTCCACTAAGTCTATTAAACCTGCATTAATACCTATAGTAACTAAATTGCCTGCACAATAATTAAAGTTTATATAAAATTCTATCATTTCCTCAAGACTAATTTCAGATTGAAAATTCTTGATTTTAAATAATTCTTCTGTTAGCTCTGAAAGTAATATATTTATTTTGTGCATTTTATTTATCTTACCATATAAACAAGCTCTTGTAAATGATTATATACATAAAATTCTATGTCTTCACGTTCAATTTTAAGCCTATCAACATAATTTCTAGCGTCATCTAAACTTTCAAAAATAGTAAAGACTACATATTCTTCATTATTATTTAAATGTCGCTCAAATTTTTCATTTAACATTATTCCCGTAGAACGTTCAGCTCTTGAAACCGCTAATTGTGATGATTTTATCCTTGGAAAATTTAACATACATTACTCCTTTTAGGTTTTGATATAAGTTTATTAGGATTACTTGCATCAATAGGAGTAACAGTCGCACCTTTCACTTTACCCCTTACCAAAACTTCTGACTCAGATACAAATGTTCCTGGTTTATGTGCTAAATTTACAGTTTTT
>WRFW01000004.1 GCA_009787435.1 Defluviitaleaceae bacterium | reverse complement strand
CATTCGGTATAGGTGTAAAGTCTATAACTACAGTATCTATTAAAGATGTGTCTAAGGATTGTAAATGTGAAATAGTTTGTCTAGTTTTTTCTAATGAAGCCTCTTTACTTTCAAAATCATGAGTAACCGATAAATATGCTCTGAAAAAGTTTCGTCCCAATTCCAATTCTCTACAAAATAAGGTTCATTTAAAATATATCTATTTGTCGTATCAATAATCCTAGCTTAATAAAGGCTATTTCTAAAAAAATCGTTTAAATTCTCTCTACGCTCAATTAATTGTTCTTGCGTATATTCTGCTTGTTCATATCCATTGTTATCTTGTGTAGGCTCATATTTGCTTAATACTTCTGTTTGTTCTTCATAGTTAGTATCCTTGATATTCCCACAAGACGCTAAAACTTTCGACAATATCGCCAAAGTTAAAAAACTAAATAACTTACTCATACTTACCTCTTTTCTAATTTTAAATTTTTATAAATTCTCATCATCTTCAAAAGCTTCATTATCTAAAATCCAATTTTCAGGAATATCGTCTAATGATATGCTTTGGTTAAACTGTTCAGCAAGCATTGTATTCTTAAACTCAGCAGTAGGCTGTGTAGATTGAACTAATTATTCTAACTCAATAATTAAAATTTAAAAAAACTCTTTGCGTAAATTAACTTTATTAAGTCTACTTTCATGCAATGATTTATGTAAAGAGTTTTCAAGACCAACAGCGTCATCAGAAAAAATAAAGCTATGTACATCAAAAGGGAAAAGAACACTTGCACCACTAAGTTTCGTTATACGATTAAGCGGCTCCGATCTTCTAGTTCATTCCTATTTTGAAAACATCATCACCAAATGATCCTAAATTGCTAATAACATACACATACCCAGCTTTACCATGCTGTAATTTTATTATGTCTTCTTTCTTATGTTTTATATCATCAAGCAATACTTTAACTTCATCAATTCTTTTTTCTAAATTCATTTTTTGTTCTTCACTAGCAGTTTCTAGCAACATATCCATTTAATATTTAAATTTTTGTTCTTCTTTTTCTATACGTTTATTTTCTAACTCTAGTTGCTTTCTCTTCAGCTTCTTGACATATTTGTTCACTCAACGCCCTCTGCTTCTTTTTTGACATAATATTCATACTTTATTTTTATGGCTTCCATATATAAATATTCCATTTCATCAATAAATTTTGATATAGTAGGAGCTATATTTTGATTTCCATCAGAAGCAAGTTGTTGGTATTTAGCGGTCATTACTTTAATATCTTTTATAGCACTATCTAATTTTGAATATTTTAAGTTATATAATATATTTTGAAGCTCTGCTTCTAATGCTAGAACCATTAAAGAATATATTTTTTGGTTAGTTTTTGTAGTATATCGCTTTTGATAATCTTTTTTAATTATATCATTATTTTATTAATAAGCAATCTATTTAATTATTTAGTTAAATTTCGTAATAAAATATTGGTCAATGTTTAATAATAAAGATATGGACAATATAAAAAATAAAATTTTAAATGAGTTTCTCAGTTTGAATAGTAACAGTAAAAAATCTGAAGTTAGAAAAGTTCAAAAAGAGCTAGCAAGATTTCAAAAAGATTATGGCTTCGATGCCCAAATAGATAACGCTTTGCTAATTGCTAAATTAAATTTAGCAAAACTTGAAAATGAAAATTTAGTAGAGCTAACAAGTAATGTTTCAATTATATTTAAAAGATTAGAAAATAGTATAAAATGGGGTTTAATTGATATAGAAACTTTATCTCTAGCCTTTGAATATGCTGAAAATTATAATCAAATAATAGAATTTACTGAAAGAGCAATTGTTCAACTAGAAGAACACCATAAAAACTCTAAAACTTATAACAATATTAAAATAATTCTTTATTTAAATGCCTTGAGTAAACTTCTAAATATTAAATATAGAGATGTAAGTTATGGTCAAGAAAATAGTAAGTTATTAAATGAAAAGTTTTCACAATATTTTGAAATAGGTTTAAAATTATGTGAAGAAAGTGAAAAGTATGAACATAGCTTTATATACAAAAATATATTTATAGTGAGAAAAGCTGTTTTTGATAAAGATGGTGAACTTATTCAAGAAATTTTAGAACTACTCATAAGGAAAGAAAAAGAAATTTATAATTCCTTAAATGCTGAAATTAATAGCTATAGTAGAGATATGGGAATTCATATAGCTAGAAATCAATTCAACATGATGATTGGTGAAAATCTTAGAGAAATACGATTAGAGCACAACATGAGCCATGAAGAAGTAGCTGAGTTACTGGGTATAAAAAAGGCAAATATAGGTGCTTACGAGAGAGGAGACCAAAGTTTATCTTCTTTGTATGTTTATAAGCTAGCAAGCATATTTAAAACTAGCTTTGAAAGAATTTACTATGGTAATAATAAGGAAACAAGTGAGAAAATCAGCAATAAAGAAGCTTTAAGAAATGAAATATTTGCATATACCTCTAATATGACTGAAGAAAAGCTAGAATTGCTTATTAAGCAAGCTATCAAGATTAATGAGAGTAAATAATAAAATTTGTATATTTCAAAATCTAAGAATATTAACTATTTATAACTAAATTTTTTTGAATTTATAGTTTAATAATTTAAAAAAACGGAT
>WRFW01000003.1 GCA_009787435.1 Defluviitaleaceae bacterium | reverse complement strand
ACAATTAGAAGCTCATTTTACAGGCATAAGACGCTCTGGACTTAGCAAATGGGAGCATATTTCAAAAAATATAGTAGAGCTTAAAGAAGACCTTGCAAAAAAAGAAAAAAAATTGAAAGATTTACATGAATTTTCTGAAAATCTAATAGCGGTTAATTTTGAAGCAAAGCTAGAAAACGATAGCTATGTGAATAACAATTTAAATAAGCTTGCAAGCCAAATTAATTTAATGATTTCAGAAAAAGATAATATTCTCAAAAAATTAGAAGAAAAAGAATTAGAGATAAAAGATTTAAATAATAAGCTTAGAGAAGCAAAATCTAAAGAGCCGAAAGTTACTATATCTTCTGGTGCTTTAAAAATTACCGCACCTAAAAGAGCTGCAAATGTAGATGCAAAAGATTTTATAGACTTTACAGGAAGAGGATTTGGTAAATATTAATGAATTATGATTTTGTAAGAGAAGAAATATTACAAGGTACAGATATAGTTGATTTGATAGGAAGCCATATTTCTCTTAAAAAGAGTGGGGACTCTTATCTTGGAATTTGCCCTTTTCATAATGAAAAGTCTCCCTCTTTTACTGTTAGCGGGGGCAAGCAAATTTATAAATGCTTCGGTTGCGGTGAAGCAGGCAATGCTTACAGCTTTATTATGAAGTATGAAAATATAAGCTTTAAAGAAGCTATGGAAAAGCTTGCAGAGCGTATTAATTACACAATACCTGTTTTCAAAAACAAACATGAGAAGCTTTATGAACTTAATACAGCTTCTGCAAAGTTTTTTTATAGCAATTTTGTAGCAGATGAGAAAGTAAAAAAATATTTATATAATAGGTTAGATGAGAAAACAGCAAAAAAATTTGGGCTAGGCTATTCAAAAACTTCTTGGGACTCTTTATATAAATATTTAATTAGCAAAGGCTATGCAGAAAATGATATAATAAAAGCAGGGCTAGTTATAAAAAGAGATAATCAAATTTATGACCGGTTTAGAGGGCGTTTAATGTTTCCTATATTTAATCCAGCGGGTAAAATAATAGGCTTTGGCGGGCGTGTTATAGATACAGGCGAGCCAAAATATTTAAACAGCCCAGATAGCCCGCTTTATAATAAAAGCCTTTCTCTATACGGTATAAATTTTATTAAAAATATTACTGAAGTGATATTAGTAGAGGGCTATATGGACGTTTTGGCTTTGCATTCTTTTGGGTATACAAATGCCATTGCAGTGCTTGGAACAGCTTTTACAAATGAGCATGCCCACCTTTTAAAAACGAAGCGTATATCTTCTGTAACTATTATTTTTGATTCAGATGATGCAGGGCAAAAAGCAATAGAAAGAGCAATCAAACCTTTATTTGAAAAAGGAATAGAAATTCGTATATTAACTTTTAAAAATGCAAAAGACCCAGATGAGTTTCTCAAAAATTTTGGAAAAGAGCTATTTGAAAAAGAATTAGAGTTTGCAAAAAATTATATGGAATATTGCATAGACACCCTTTCTAAAAAGTATAACATAGAAGCTGTGTCAGAAAAAAGGGATTTTTTAAATGAGCTAGCTTCAAAATTAAAAATAGTGAAAGATGATATAGAGCTAGAAGTTTACGTTGGTTTTATTGCTGAAAAGTTTGGAATTTCAAAAGAAGCTTTTTTATCAAAGACTAAAGAGGTTGCTTTTTCAAATTTTTCAAAAAAGCCAGTTTTACAAAATAAAAACATGAAAGCATTAGAAGAAGCTAAATATTGTCTTTTAAACTTAGCATTTCACAATATCGGATTTAGAGAAGTTTTACAAAAGCACCTTAGCATGGAAGAATTTCCAGAACTCTATGAAGTGCAAGAAGACGCTGCAGATATAATAGAATTTAACAAAATAGCAGCAAACGACTACATAAAAATTATAAAAGAAACATACATAAAAGATAAATTGGAAGAAAATTTGCCCGATGAAGAAGTTAACAAGCTTCTTTCTTTAAGGAAAATGTTGAAAAAGCAGTATATTGAGCATATAACTGGTTAGAATACTAACAACAGATGAGAAAGGAATATAAATGGAACCTATTGAGAAAGTTGAAAATACCCCCGAAGAAGCAAACCCAGTTTTAGAAGAGTATAAAAAAAGGTTGATAGACTTAGTTAAACTAGGAAAATCTAAACAAGGCATATTAGAATATAAAGAAATTATGGACTATATGCAAGATTTAGACCTAGGGCAAGATGAAATGGAAAAAATGTATGACCATTTTGAAACAAACAATATAGATGTTATGGGAATTGTTGAATTTAACCCAACAGATAAAGAAGATATAATAATTGAAGAGGACGACTTAGACCTTGCAAATGTTGAAATAAGCGTTAATATAGACGACCATGTGCGTATGTATTTAAAAGAAATTGGGAAAGTTCCACTTCTTACTACTGATGAAGAGTTAGTTTTAGCTGAAAAAATGGCAGAGGGTGATGAATACGCAAAAAAACGCCTTTCAGAAGCAAACTTAAGGCTTGTTGTAAGCATTGCTAAAAGATATGTTGGAAGGGGAATGCTCTTTTTAGATTTAATTCAAGAGGGTAATTTGGGGCTTATAAAAGCTGTTGAAAAGTTTGA
>WRFW01000002.1 GCA_009787435.1 Defluviitaleaceae bacterium | reverse complement strand
CCCCCCCCCGATGTGTTGCTTATATACAAAAAAGAGTAGGTTTTCTATAGGTTTTTTGTATATTGTGTTTTAGATTTAAGTTTATATCTAACATAAGTATTAGCATAAAAACTTGTCAAATTGGCACATATCAAAACTTAATTTTTTGACGAGTAAAAAAGTATTGTAATTTTTCCAAATTTATATTATAATAATATAATAAGCTTTTTTGATAAGGTTGCCCCTTATTTAATCGCCGCCTGCAAAGCTTATGCTTTTTGTATGGCTGGTAAGGAGAATTTATGGAATTTTTTAAAAATAATAAAGCATTGCTCGCTATGCTGCCGTATGTAATCATTGTGTTGCTTTCTGTAGCGACTATATGGCTTTTATCACAAGTTACTTTCGTTGCCGCTGCATTTTCAACCTTTTGGGCTGTAGTTAGCCCTTTTGCCGCTGCATTTGTGTTAGCATATATTTTTGATATGCCTTGCTCATTTATTCAAAAGTTTCTTTTAAGATTTGATAGTAAATTTTTGAAGAAGCGAAGCCGGCTAATAAGTTCTTTAATACTTCTTTTAATACTTATTATTTTATCGGTAGCTTTG
Source organism: Defluviitaleaceae bacterium (assembly GCA_009787435.1). Taxonomy (GTDB): domain Bacteria; phylum Bacillota; class Clostridia; order Lachnospirales; family UBA5962; genus WRFW01. The sequence continues at coordinate 1,933 of WRFW01000002.1, read as the reverse complement.
GTTAATTTTGTTGTGCCGATTATTGCTAGAAGCATTACTATTTTTATTAGAGATATACCTGTTTATCAACAAAATATACAAGATTTTATATATAGAATGTATCACCTTGAAATTCCAGACTTTTTGCCAGATTTGCCAACTACAGATGAATTTATAGCTATGGTAACGAGTATAATTGAAGATTTTAATATTGAATATATTTTATCTACTGTAATCTCTGGCGTTGGCGGTGCTTTTGGCGTTGTTTTTCGTTTGTTTTTAACTATAGTTGCAACTATTTATTTCTTAATTGAAAAAGACCCTATAAAAGCCTTTTCAAAAAGGCTAGTAGCCGCTTTAACTAGCAAGCGTCTTAATGAATTCATAATAAAATATAGTGGCAAATTAGATTTTAATTTTAGGCAATATATATATACGCAAACTATAGACGGGTTAATTTTAGGAACTCTTATGGCTATTGCCTTATTTTTTATAGGTTCGCCTTTCGCATTAGTGCTCGGTATAATGCTTGGTGTGCTAAACTATATACCTTATTTTGGCTCTATAATAGGTACAGTTATTGCTATATTAGTAGTAGCAATAACCCAAGATTTTAACACAGCTTTAATAGCAGCTATAATAATGTTTATTATTCAACAGCTCGATAGCAACGTTATACAGCCGAAGCTTATGAGTGATTCTTTTTCAATTAGCCCGCTGTTAGTAATAATAAGCGTTACTATTGGCGGTGCTTATGGGGGTGTTATGGGTATGATAGTAGCTATCCCTTTGGCATGCCTTTTTAGAGATATAGTTGAAGAGTTTATAGAATTGAGAAACTCTAAAAACTAATTTTTAGCTAAACAGATTTTAAACTAAAACAAAAAGGTGGTGAAAAAAATTAGTTTCGATAATATTGACAGCTCTACTTTAGATGCCGTTATGATTTTTTTAGAAGAATACCATGCCAAGCGTGATTATTTTGAATGCCATGAAATATTAGAGCATAAATGGAAAGAAGAACCGCAAGGAAGCAGGCATGATTATTGGGTATCGCTTTTGCAAATAGCAGTTTCAAATTACCACTATAGAAGAGGTAATTTTAATGGTGCTAAAAAGTTAATAGAAAAAGCATTGCAAAAAATTGAAGCTGCCCCTCCCGATTATGAACTGTTAGGCTTTGATTATGAATCATTCAAAACCCAAGTTAAACAAATTTTAGAAAACATAACAAATGAAGTGCCATATTATAGTATAAACTTAAGCTTAACGGATGAGTTAAAAGAAAAATACGAAAATTATTGTAAAAATAAAGGCATAGAGCCTTTCATACTTAGCGATATGCACAATGAAGCGTTAGTTAATAAACACTTAAAAGAGTATAGAGATTAACTTTATGAGCTTGCTTGTTTAAAAACTTATATTAGCTTCTCGCACTTCATAAAGCAAGCAGTGGCTAAACACACTCAATAGTTAATATAAGTTTCAACATACTTAATCAATATAAAATAAAATTTTTGCGGCAAAAATATTTAAATTTTATCCGCTCAAAAGCGGAGGAGGATAAACTATGAAAACAGCTTTACAATATCATGAAGAATGGCAAGGGAAAATTGAAACTAAATTAAGAGCAGATGTTGGCACTAAAGAGGCATTAGCGTTAGCGTATACGCCTGGTGTTGCTGAAGCTTGCTTAGCAATCGAAAAAGATATAGAGCAAAGTTATAATTTAACTAGGCGTTGGAATACGGTTGCTGTAATCTCGGATGGCACAGCAGTGCTAGGCTTAGGCGATATAGGCCCAGAAGCTTCAATGCCGGTAATGGAGGGGAAAGCCGCCCTTTTTAAAGCATATGGCGATGTAGACGCTATCCCTCTTTGCATACGTTCAAAAGATGTAGATGAAATAGTAAATACTATAGCTCTTATGGCGGGAAGCTTTGGTGGTGTAAAC
>WRFW01000001.1 GCA_009787435.1 Defluviitaleaceae bacterium | reverse complement strand
GCGAAGAACCAGGAACAACTGGTCAATGGGGTGTTTGGCGTGAAAGAGGCTCTGTAGCAGAAACTCCAGAACAAGAAAGACCTGGACAAGAAGCACCAGAATTAGAGACACCAGAGCAAGAAGTTCCTGAACAAGAAGCACCAGAATTAGAGACACCAGAGCAAGAAGTTCCTGAACAAGAAGCACCAGAATTAGAAACACCAGAAAAAGAAATGCCTGAACAAGAAACACCAAACCAAACAGAAACTATTTTTACAATAGGAACGTTGTTTACTGCTGGTCAAGAAGTAGTATTTAACGGCAATGTTTATAGAGCTGCAGTAACATTTGTTTTCTGGGGAGATACAAACTGGTTACCAAGTGAAAATAGCACTTTATGGACTGTTGTTAGATAATTAATATACAAATAATTTAATTTTAATTGAGTGCCTCTAAAAACTTAACAGTTTTTAGAAAGGCACGTTAAAGATATCCTGTTCTTTGGTTTATCGTGAGTAAGCTAAAAATGACCAAAATTAATTTTTAGAGATACACAATTAATTAAAAAAAGAGAGAAGCACACTTTTTTATTGCTTCTCTCTTTTTTGTATTTTTAGATTAATATTAACAGCCTAAAATAGTAGCTATTTTCTTAATTTTGGGGTAATTTAATACAATTTTTTAGAATTATACGAGTCCTTTTTTAATCCATTTTTTGCTTTTCCATCTAAAAAACATTATAACCCCTCTAAAAAGTTCTTCTAATGCTGTTGCTATTACTATTCCAATAACACCCATATTAAACACAACTGCTAACACAAATCCAATTAAAGCACCAACGCCCCACATATGAAAAATTCCAACTAGAACTGGGAATTGAACATCTCCAGTGGCTCTTAAGCTGCCAATTAATATTAAATTAAATGCACGCCCAATTTCAAGAAGTATAAAAAGAGCAAATATATTTCTTCCTAATGCTAAAACTTCTTCATCTTGCGTAAAAATTCCAAGCAGTATATTTGATAATAGAAAAAATATAATTGAAGTTATAAGAGAGCCTATTAAAGCCATTTTTAAATATTCATAGCATTTTTTATAAATTTCATCATATTTCTTTTCTCCCATTAATCTTCCTATAATTATTTGCCCGCCTTGGGCTATTGCAAAAGTTGCAAGAAACATAAACACATTTAAAGTTCTAGTATATACTCTTGCGTGCATTTCTACTGTTGCCATTGCCGTTATTAACATTGTGAAAAACATTTGATATGCTGTGTAAGATAAATTTTCACCTGCAGCAGGAATTCCTATTTTTAATATTTTTTTAATATAACTTTTAGAGTTTTTAATTTTTACAAAAGGGTTGCCTACTTGCTTAAATAATAAAAATAAAGCTAATATTAATGCTATAGCCCGGCTAATATTAGTAGTAATCGCTACGCCAAATATACCTAAAATGGGTGCTCCAAAGAGCCCAAAAATAAATATAGCATTTCCTATAGCACTTAAAGTGTTCATAAAAAGCGTTATTTTTAAAGTATCTTTTGTGCGTCCATAGCTTCTTAAAATAGCATTTACCGTGCTTAAAGCTGCTTGCAAAAATATAAATCCGCCAACTAATCTTAAGAAAATTTCAGAATAATAAAGCTCTATCTCGTTTAGCTCCATAAGATTTAAAAGCTGTGTTCTGAATAAAAAAAAGACTATAGATATAATAACTCCAAAAGCTGTGCCTAAGTAAATTGCTAATCCAGAAACATTTCTAGCTTCTTCTATTTTGGAAGCCCCTAAATATTGTGCAACGATAACTGCCGCTCCAGAAGAAATAAAACCAAACATTACTATTGAAAATTGTATGTATTGATTGGCGATAGAAGCCGCTACGACTGCATCTTCTGAATATCTGCTTAGCATAAATATGTCTATATTACCCATAAGCATTAATAAAAACATTTCCAAAAATATCGGCAATGTAAGTTTAAAAAAGCTCTTATTTTCTAATTTCATTTTCCACCTACCTTTAAAATTTAATCTTTATATTCTATCACATATTTTACTGTTTGACAATACCTTAAATTTCATGTATAATATAAGTAAGAGAATTGAGTGCCTCTAAAAACTTAACAGTTTTTAGAAAGGCACGTTAAAGATAGCCCATTTTTGGAGCTATCGTGGATGAGCTAAAAACGACCAAAAGGAGTTTTTAGAGATACCCAATTGAGCAGTTTTTAAAGATACCCAATTTTTTAGAGGAGGTGAGCATCTATGATAAGAACTATAGATATGGCAGTTTTAATGCCAAGAAGTCTTGAGTTGCAACAGACTAACCAAAACTCTATAAATGCAAGAGCGGATATAAAGCAAGAGCAGTTTTCTAAAATGATTCAAGAAAAAACTGTTCAAGAAATACAACAGGTAAACGAAAGCAATAAATCGGAGCAGCAGCAAATGATAAATAGAGATGGTAGAAATGGCTCTGGCGGAGGGTATTCTAAAAGAAAAGAAAGCCATAAAAAAGATGGTGAAAAAG